>JAWQFW010000051.1:3121-23930 GCA_035968095.1 Oscillatoria sp. PMC 1068.18 | reverse complement strand
GTTTTAAAACAAAAATAAACAAAATTAATTAAAAAATATTTTTAAGGATTAAATTAGCAGAACTTTGCTAGAATAGAAAATAAGCTAAAATTACCTGTTTGCCCATTAAAATTTGGTAATCTAAAATGGGATATAAAATTTGTAGCAAATATTTGTGTATTTCAGATCAGATTAGTTGCGAGTAGACTGCGCAAAATCACGTTTTTTCTTCAGGAAGTTAATATTATGATTCAATCTAGTCCTAAATTGGTAACTTTTGAGGAATTTATCGCTTGGTATCCCGAAAATTCAGAATACCACTACGAACTTCATAATGGGGTTATCATTAAAATGCCTAAACCAAGGGGAAAACATTCAGAAATTGCTGGATTTCTCGCCTATAAATTAAATCTAGCGATTGACAGACAAAACTTAAATTGTTTTATTCCCAAGGAAAGCATTGTTAAACCATTTCGCGACGAAACTGGATACGAACCTGATCTTATTGTTCTTGATAGACTTTCTCTGAATAACGAACCGCGTTGGGAGACAGAATCTATTATTAAAATTGGTTCCTCTATTCGTTTAATTGTCGAAGTAGTAAGTACAAATTGGCGCAATGACTATCTTCTCAAAGCTGGAGATTATGAACAGATGGGTATTGCTGAATATTGGATTATTGACTACCTTGCTTTAGGAGGAAAACGATTTCTTGGCGACCCCAAACAACCAACAATTTCTGTATATCAACTTAGAGATGGTAAGTACCAAGTAAACCAATTTCGGGGCAACAATTTAATTCAATCTCCAGCTTTTCCCGAACTTAACTTAACAGCAGAACAAATTTTTCTGCTTAGTAATTAAAATAGTAATCATCAGATAAAATTAAGATTTTATTCCTTTGCGCCTTTGCGCTTACCCTTGCGGGAACGGCTAACGCCGAATGCACGAAAAAACAAGACTTGTAGAGACATTGCGGACAACATTCTCTAAGCAAGTCAATTATTTTCAAAAAAACCGAAATTGTCTTTACTTCAAACTAGGATTGAGAGACTAAACGATTTTCCGTGACAGTAGTAATTTCTTGAGTTTTTTGTGCTTCTAGTTCATCTAAAATTGCGACTATTTCTCGTTCAAAACCAACTTGGGCGCGATTAGTTTTACCACCAAGATATAAACTATTTTCCGTTACTAAAGCCCAAATTTGTGAGTGAGAAACGTAACTCATAATTACGCCAATCATCAGTAAACCAAAGCCAGTATAAACGATGGGAACGCCTGGGTCGGCTTTAATTTGTAAACCTGTACTCCCGATTAATTCTAATATTTTTAAAGTAATTCCATTGACTTGCATTGCTTGACCAGGGCGAACTGCGCCAACTAACTGACCTTGAACATCATAAACTAACATCATGCCTTGGAGGTCTTTTGCAAGTAAAGAAACGCCTTGACTTAAATCTGGTTTTGTCGGAATCCAAGTACCCCAAATACTGCCGTTCCCAACGGTTGCTAATTTTGCCATTGGTAGCTGAAAGATGGGGCTATTATTCATTTGAACTCGGATACCGGAGATTCCCCAATTTGTCTGATAAAAAGTTACGCCTCGATAGCGTAAAGGATGATTAACGGAAATGGTTTTTTGGGTGATTTCGTTGCCTTGAAGATCGACAACTGATAAGTCGGAATAAAATTGATTGATACCACCTTCGGGAGTATAGTCGATCCAAAAACGATTAACTTTTACTGCCCAATCTTTGGGGACTTGGGGGGCTGAAAAAATACCTGCGTCAAAGATATTTTTGATTTGAAAGGTGTTGCCGCTAGGAACCATTTCTTGGGCTAAAAAGCCTGTAACTGCGCCGACAATTGCACCAGCGAGGATGATTAACATGGCGGCATGAACGACAATGGGACCGATGCGTCCGATAATGCCTTTACGGGCATAAAGTGTGGATTCTTGGGTGAAAACTCGATAGTTATGCTGTTGTAATAAATCGGTTAAGGAGTTGAGGGAAATTTGGTCGATGGTGGCACTAAGGGCTAGTTTCTCGTATTGTCGAGGTTGGTTGTAATATTGCCAACGACGGGCGGATTTAAGGGTAGGAAATTGGCGAGTGAAGGTGCAAGCGGTTAAGCTGGTTCCGAAGAGTACGAGAAGGGAGAGAAACCACCATGTGGTGTAGACGTGGTTTAAGCCGAGGGTTAAAATAAGTTGCCAAGAAAGGAAACCGAATAAGGCTGGGTTTTCGGGATAGTTGGCTTGATAGAAACTGAGAGATTGTCCTTGTTCGATTACGGTACCACTAATACTGAAAAGGGCGATCGCCAATAACAAGAAAATCGCTAACCGCAAATCAGCGACAATCTTGACTAATCTTCGCCAAGATTTGCGTAAACTAAAGGAATATTTTTTTTCGTCAACAGAATTATTATCAGTCATGCGTATTAATTAAAAAATTCCCGCAGGAAGTCGAGACAATAAGGTAAAAACGCCAAATCCTAACAATAGCGCACCACTTACAGGATTAATCCAACCTGACCAACGGCGCAACTCTAACAATTTTTTAATTGAAGCGGTGAAAGTTCCCGCTAAAATTAAGGGAGACACATATCCCACCGCGTAAGCAAGCAGTAAGATTCCGCCAATTAGCAAATCTTCGGTGTTGGCTACCCAAGCGAGGATACTAGCTAACACGGGGGTACTACAGGGAGAGGCTACTAAACCAAAGCTTAAACCGAGAAGATAAGAACGTACTCCCGCAGGTAAATTTGGGGAAATCCAGTCGGTATCGCCAAAACTAGGAAAGCGTAAAGGAACGATTTCCAATAAGTTTAAGCCCATGATAATCGCGATGAGGGAGACAAGAATTGGTAAACCAACGCCGATTTGTCCGTAAACTCGTCCTAGGGAAGCTGCGAGAATACCTAATCCGGCTAAAGTTGTTGCTAAACCAAGGGCGAACCAAGTAGACTGAGCGACAGCTTGGAGGCGACTTTCGGTTTCGTAACCGCCGATGTAGCCAATGGTAATCGGCAACATGGAAAGCATACAGGGTGTCAGGCTGGTGAGTAAACCTGCGGTAAAAATAATGGCAATACTCACCCAGCTTAGGTGAGTTAGTTGCTGAGATACCAAGCTATCAGCATATTGTTCGAGTTCGTAGAGTTTTGTGGGTAAGGTGTCTAGCATAGGGTGGAAAGGCTTTCTCTGCTCGAATTGTAACTTAGTGAGGTTGGGGATTGAGTTAGCCAAGAAAAATTAAGCGATCGCCATGTTAACTTAAATAGCTTGAGGATTGGTCGGGTGAGGATTGACTCGGTTAAAATAAGCACAGGTTTAACTGAGTAACTTCTCAGAGTTAATTATCAAACAACTTTGGGTTGCGAAAAAGGTTAAATCTAAGCTAGAGAGAGGGTTTCCGTGGTGTCGATACGCTCGACGCTCAACTAACTCTCGATTCAGCTAAATTATTGTGTGGCGTAGTGTTGAGGAAGATATATTCATGAAAGCCATGATTCTGGCGGCTGGTAAGGGAACTCGCGTACGTCCGATTACTTATACGATTCCTAAACCGCTAATTCCGATTTTGCAAAAGCCAGTGATGGAGTTCTTGCTGGAGTTACTGCGTCAGCATGGCTTCGATGAAATAATGGTTAATGTCAGTCACTTGGCTAACGAGATCGAAAGTTATTTCCGTGATGGTCAGCGTTTCGGTGTGCATATCGGCTATTCTTTTGAAGGAAGAATTGTTGAAGGTGAGTTAGTTGGTGAAGCGTTGGGGTCTGCTGGTGGATTGCGACGGATTCAGGATTTTCATCCGTTTTTTGATGATACGTTTGTGGTTCTCTGCGGTGATGCGCTGATTGACTTGGATTTGACGGCGGCGGTAAACTGGCACAAGCAGAAAGGCGCGATCGCTACAGTGGTAACTAAGCCTGTAGCAAAAGAGTTGGTTTCTAGTTACGGTGTCGTCGTAACTGATGAAAATGATAAAATTAAGGCTTTTCAAGAAAAACCTACGGTTGAAGAAGCTTTAAGTACCAATATCAACTCAGGTATTTATATTTTTGAACCAGAGGTGTTTGATTATATTCCCCCGAATCAAGAGTTTGATATTGGTGGTGAATTATTTCCTAAATTGGTAGAAATGAATGCTCCTTTCTACGCTGTCCCAATGGAATTTGAGTGGGTTGATATTGGTAAGGTTCCTGACTATTGGCACGCTGTGAGAAGCGTTTTAAACGGGGATATTAAGAATGTGGCGATTCCCGGTAAGGAAGTTTCTCCTGGCATTTATACCGGGCTGAATGTGGCTGTGAATTGGGATAAGGTCGATATTACTGGACCTGTTTATATCGGCGGGATGACTCGCATTGAAGATGGAGTGAAAATTGTTGGTCCGGCGATGATTGGTCCGAGTTGTTGGTTGTGTAGCGGTGCAACTGTGGATAATAGCGTGATTTTTGAATATTCTCGTTTGGGACCTGGGGTGCGTTTGGTGGATAAGTTAGTTTTCGGTCGTTATTGCGTTGATAAAACGGGTACGACGATTGATGTCCAAGCCGCAGCGCTGGATTGGTTGATTACCGATGCGCGTGAAACTCTACCTCACCAAGAACCTCTCGAACGTAAGGCGATCGAGGAGTTACTCAGTAACGGTGGTTAATTGTTAGTGGTGGAGGCGTTGTCGAAAACGTCTCTACCTTATTTGGTTGACAAAAAGACTATTTTGTGCATCAGAGGAAAAGAAGAGGTGAGGGCGATCGCTAACTCAAATCTTATCAGTAGCTTATTTTATAAACCCGATCAATTTTAATCCTAGTCAAGAAATACTTCACCATGCAAATTTCAGAAAACACCTCTCTTAAAAATTTGACTGTCGCTGACTTAAAACTCTTAGTAAGCGATCTTGTTACTCAAATCCTCGCAGAAAAAGAATTACTTACTAAAGATTCTGCTCCTAAATTATTAACAAAATCCGAAAAACCTATCTCAGAAATTGCTTCAGAATTAGCAGCAGTGCTTACGGATGAAGACTGGGAAGACTTACCCGCTAATGCTTCTAAATTGGTTGATCAATATGTTTATGGGATTCCTGAAAAAGAAGAATGAGACAAGTCTTTGCTGATACTGGATATTGGATTGCTGTATTTTTTCCCTGCGACGAATTTCATTCTTTGGCGAAAACATTAGATATCTCGCTGAAACAACAAAACGTGATTATTGTTACCAGCGAATTTGTTCTCAATGAATTTCTAGCTTTTTTTTCGAGGTTTAATACAAAAGTTCGTCAACAAGTAGCTAATTTCGTTTTACAAATTCAAGACCATCCTGATATTAATATAAATCCTTCACCCTCTGACTTATTTTATCGCGCAGTGACTCTTTATCGAACTAGAGAAGATAAACAATGGAGTTTAACCGATTGTCATTCTTTTTTAATTATGCAAGATTTGGGAATTCCTGAAGCTTTAGCTCATGATAAACATTTTGAGCAAGCAGGATTTAAGATTTTGTTGAAAAGATAAACATCTCTAAATTGTCAAAACAAATAGGTAAGCAATTACCTAATTTTAGTTCCAAATTCTGCGCCACCAAGGTGTCGGTTTAACATCAACAAAATCGGCTTTTCTGCGAATCTCATTCACATCCCAACCTGTTAGCTTCGCGAGAGTTTCTACTTCTTGTTCTTGTCGCTGTCGTAAAACTGTTTGATATTGTTCGGCTGCGTCGCATTCCATCTCACCTTTGTAAGGATGACGAATTACATAACGACCTTGAAAGTTTTGCTTATTAGCTGTTTCTTGAAAGCGCAAATCTTCAGGAAAAGTATTGCGAGTATAGCGGACATGAATGCGGCTGAGAAAAACATTTTGGGGTTGTCCCGGAACTAGCCAAAAGACTCCAGCTTGCTTTAATTCTTCATCAGAAAGAGGGTCGGCTGCACAAGGGTCACACCAACTCATATCCCAAGCATATTCGAGAAAAGCTACTCGTTTATTTTCCTGGTTATATGCAGTTTTAAACATGGCTTTATAGAAATCAGCAAATTCTTCTTCGACAAATTCAGGAATCTCGACATTAGAAGGAATTTTGCTAGTACGATAGTTAGTAACTTCGACTTGACCTTTCGGCGACAAAAGATAAACAATTAAGTCTTGTTCGCCTTCAGCATTCGTCATTCCTAGTCGAATTGGTAACATAAAGCGAGGATCTTCATAAGCAATCATTAATGGACGTAAAGATTGAAAACCCCCACGATCAAATTCTTCTAAATTCACTTTCGCGACAAAGAATTTCATATTTTGGCGAATATATGGTTGCAGTAAATCTTTAGCACCGCGAGGTATTTTGTAGCCGTTATTTGTTAGCCAAGTTTCCAGTCCCGATGACTCTCTCGCGCTGAGAATTACAATGTCGTATTCTCCCACACTGAAGCTGGCTTCGACAGTAACTCCTAAGCTGTCGTCTTCTCTTCTGGCTCTGGGAGCGCTAGCAGCAGGTCTGGGTGCTGATTCTAGGACGAGACCGCGATCGCGAAATTGACAGGGGTTCTCGTCGAAATATTCTACCAATCGTGGTGCGCTAAAAGCATCGAGACGTTGAATAATTTTTGTCTCACTAACGCGCACTTGTTCTTCATCTAAAACAACTGGAACCGGGACAACTAAAGCAAAATCTTTTACTTCACCTTTATAATCATTTGCCATCGTTAAAATTGTCCGCGCTCCATCTTTTGCAATAATTACTTGAGAAGCTTGGTTATATAAATTCGTATCAGCTTTAGCCACGTAAAAACCACAAAATGCTGCTGCTGGTGAAACAAAGCTAATTGCCATTAATAAAGTTAAAGTTATTGTTACTAAACCTCGCAGGGTTTTCATATTTATTTCCTTAATTTTCTCTTAAAAACAACTTACTAAAAACGAATCTCCAAATTTACTAATTGTCGAAAATTAGCTGAGGTTTTTTAACTAAAAACAACCAAAATTAAAGGCTCAAGCCTAACTACAAACTAAGACTTAACTTAATTCCAAATGTTTCGCCACCAAGGAGTGGTTTGAATTTGGGATAAATTAGCTTTATCGCGAATTCTTTGAACATCCCATCGAGTGAGATTTGCTAAAGTTTGCACTTCTCGCTCTTGTCGCTGTCGTAAAGCTTGTTGATAAGATTCGGCTGCGGGACAGTTCATTTCCCCTTTATAAGGATGACGAATCACATAACGACCTTGAAAATTTTGCTGATTCGCTGTTGCTTGAAAGCGCAAATCTTCGGGAAATTTATCGCGAGTATAACGGACATGAATGCGACTGATAAACACATTTGGGCGTTGTCCTGGTTGTAACCAAAATACTCCGGCTTGTTCTAATTCTTCCCGCGAAAGTGGGTCGGCAGCGCAAGGATCGCAATTTTGCATATTCCAAGCATATTCAAGAAAGGCGACTTTTTTTCCTTCTCGTTCGTAAGCAGTTTGAAACATCGATTTGTAGAATTCACCAAACTCATTTTTGACGAATACAGGAATTTCTGTATTAGAAGGAACTTGGACTGTACGATAGTTCGTTAATTCGGTTTGTCCTTGAGGAGAAAGCAGATAAACAATTAAGTCTTGGTCTTGTTTGGCGTTGGTCATTCCGAGCCGAATTGGTAACATGAATTTCGGCGATTCATAAGCCATCATTAAAGGACGCAAAAATTCGCTTCCTGTTTGTTTAAATTCAGCTAAATTAACTTTGGCGACAAAGAATTTCATGTCTTGTCGAATATAAGGCTGAAGTAATTCTTTCGCACCAGGAGGGATTTTGTAACCGTTATTAATTAGCCAAGTTTCTAGTCCAGAAGATTCGGTGGCGCTGAGAATTAAAATGTCATATTCTCCGACGGAAAAGCTATCTTCTATGGTGACACCTAACGCACGATCTTCGCTTTCTTCTAGGGCTACTTGTGGTGCTGGTACGCCTCTTGTTCCTCCTCTTTCTAAATATTCTACTTGAGGATTACAAGGGTTGTTGTCGAAGTATTCTACGAGTCGGGGGGCGCTGAAAGCATCAAGTCTTTTGATAATTTTGGGGTCGCCAACTTGTACTTGGTCTTGGGCTAAAATAACTGGTACTGGTACTACTAAAGCGAAGTCTTGGACATCTCCTTGATAGTCGTTTGCCATTGTTAAAATGGTACGATCGCCGTCTCTCGCGATCGCTACTTGGGAGGCTTGGTTATACAAGTCGGTGTCGGCTTTGGCAACATAGAAGCCACAAAAGGCTTGTGCTGGTAGTGCCAAACTGAATGCAGCTACTATTGTTACCAAAAAAGTTGTTAATTTTTGGAATAATTTCATTGTCAATTTTACGATGTTGTCAACGATTGGTTGGGAAGGTGTTTATTGATTGTTTTGAGCCATTCAAATTTCGGTGCTGCCCAAATTGTATCTAACCAAATAGTTAAGGGCGAAAGGATAAATAATGCCCAAAATATGGCGGTGGAAAGATAAAATTGATTGCGGAGGATAAAAGTGAGGAAAGCGATCGCTACTGCCCAAATTATCCGGCTGACGGTAGCGTTGGGAATTGAACGAGGATCGGTGAGCATAAAGAAGGCGAAAAGCAATAAACTGCCGCTCATTAATTCGTGTTGTAGTACGTCCCAACTCCACCCAAGCCAATAGTTACGCAGTCCTTCTAGGAGGGTATAAGCTACTAAAAAAGCGGCGGAAGTATCCCAACGTCCAACTTGTTTTAAGATTGTCCCTCCGGTGCAGAAAAATAAGAGTAAATACCACGAATCTGTTCCCCATTGTCCGGGCGAAACCCAAGCATCTTGAGTTAAAATTAAGGCGGCGATAATGCCAAAGTTGGCGGGATTGAAGAAGTGTTTGTTTTGGTGACGAAAGAGAAATTTACTGGCGATCGCTAAACTTCCGGCGATCGCCATCGTTGTATAATCGTTACAACGCAACAATAAGCACAGCCCTAAAGCGGTAATCGCAGCACTCCGTAACGAAGTTAGCTCGAATAGTTGCACTCGACTCTTGACTTCTTTCGCACCTAGTTTCGGGATTTGATAACTTCTAATTTTACTCTTGACAAAAGGCACAAAGCATGATAGGAGCCATTGAGTCAAGAGACAACTGGCGATCGCCACCAAAATCAAATCGGGGCGTAACGTCCAGTCACGGGTACTAATACCTAAAAATAAGAACAGTGAGAGAAAAATAATCTGGGAAATACGTGCATCTTGCAATAACATAAGCCTTCGCGATCGCGCAATACATTTATTATTTACCGATCCAGTATGCCGGAGATTGTTCCCGGATACTCCTAACGTTACGTTTTGTGTAACCAACTCTTCCTCTAGGTTACTCCGACTTTTTACCTACGAAGAAAAAAAAAGAGGCGATTTTGCGAGATCGCCTCCTAATATTTTGCCCCAAAAACTAATAATTACTTATTTTTTTGCGGATTCTTAACCTGCTCTTGCAAAAGCTCTTTTATCGTTTGATAAGAACTAGCATTAGAAGCACCTTCAATCGCTTTAACCGCCAAATCTTGAACTTGTTTAAGTGCTGCATCCAACTGTTTAGCAAGATTTTGAATTCGCAATTCTTGATTCTGAATCGTTTCTTCTAAAGAAGAAATTTGTAACTCATAATAACGCCTTTGTCCCTCAATTTCCTTCCCTCGTAAATCCGTCTTAACTTTGGCTTGATAATTACCAATATTGCGTCCATTCTCCTTACCATTCTTAATATTTTTTTCTAACTCTTCCTTGTGCGCCTCAACTTTTTCTTTAGCTTCCGCATTCTCTTTTTCTCGTTCCGCAATCGCTTCTTCTCGCTCTCGCCATTGTTTCTCTTGTTCTTGGCGAACTTCTGCTAACTCTTTATACAGGTTTTTCTTACGCTGTTCATATTCTTCTTCAGCCAAAGTTCGTTCAAGTTCCAAATTATATTCATACTCTTCCGAATCGCGCTGACGCAACTTACTATTTTCTTCATTTCGCTCCTTAAACTCGCGCTGATGAGTTTCTTTTTCCTTCTGCCAAACCTTCTCTAATTCTTGAATTTCTTGCTGAAGATTTTCTCGGCGATCGCTTAATTCTGACTCAAAGCTTTTCGCATTTGCTTCGTAAGAATCAATCAACTCTTCGAGAGTATCTTCCCCAACAGTTTCTAAATCGTGTAATTCTTGTAACTGCTGTTTTTCCGTATTTACAAACTCTTGAACTTCCGCTAAAGAAGAAGCTTGAGCAATTAATTGTTCTGATAAATCGCTAACTGAACTACCAAAATTTTGTTGCAATGTTTCCAGACTTTTAATTGTCTGACTGATTTTTCTTTGAGCAGTTTGAGTTTGATTCATATTAGTGGGAGTAGATGAAATATTTTGTACGGTTGCAGGTGCAATCGCAACTGCGGCTGCGGGTGCTTGTTTTGCTAGTTGCTTGACTTGAGTTTCTAGTTGTTTTTTCTCTTGAATTGTTTCTTCATACGCTTCCATAATTTCTACTTTCGTGGAGCGCATAGTTACTTTTTTAGTTGTCTGAGTAGTTTGAGCAGAGTCACTTTTCTTTTTACTTGCCATCCTGAATAGCCTCGAAATTTTTACTTAATTTAAATGAATTTAACTGGCTTTACCGTTAGAACTTTGGAAAGCTCGCATTGCCAATTGTTGCGCTTGATTAGTTGCTGCTTGGAGTTGAGCAGTAATGTCAGCAATTTGTTCAGTTTGGCGCTCAATTGTGGCTTGGAGAGATTGGATTTTCAATTGATAGCCTTGTTCCGCAGCTTCCCATTCTTTTTCAATTAAATCTGTTTTCACTTTTGCTTCACGATCTGCATCTTTGATCGCCTCTTCTTTCGCTTTGATGTAAGCCTTTTTCAACTCTTCCTCAAAGCCTGCAATTTTCTGTTGATTTTCCTCAAATTCAGCTTGATGCTCGCTTAAATAGTTTTCTCGCTCTGTCCAAGCTTTTTCTTTGTCCCGATTTAATTCTTGTAACTCTCGCTCTTGCAAGCGCTTGTGTTCTTCGTATTCATCCATTTCGATTTGGCGATCGCGCTCGATTTCATATTGATAATCTGCTGCTTCTTGTTCGCGTTGTTTAGTAGTTAATTCGCTTTCTTCTTGTACTTTAATCTCAAATTCTTGCTGCTCTTTTGACCAAGCTTTCTGCGCTTGCCCCATCTCTTTTTCTATTGCTTCTCGGCGAGATGCGGTTTGACTTTCTAACTCTTTTAACTTGGCTTGATGTTCTTGGCGTAAAATATAAAGGGCATCGGCAACTAAGCGGATTTTGCGTAACTGTTCGAGTTGTTCAGTCTCAACTGAGATCGCCCGTTTTAATTCGTCTAGTTTAGCAGATTCCGTGGCTAACTTTTCTGTCAGTTGATTAATAATTGTGCCAAAATCTAATTGTAGAGTAGCCAGGTTATTAACAATGTTGTCAACTGTGTAGTTTGAGGCTACTTCTAATAATTGTTTGTTCTTTTCTTTCTCGGCTTCTTCTTCTTTCGTGGCGACTTTGGCTTGCGCTTGTTTTTGCTCGGTAAGTAATTTAGTAAAAGCTGCTAAAATCTGCTCTTTACTTTCTTTGGGCGTAGCTTGGGCTTGAGTCATAATTATTCTCCTGAAAGATGCAAAAGTGGCACGAATCTTGAACTAAACTTGACGTTTTCTTCAACGCTGAAGCTATCCTAACTGCTAGTTGACTATTTCGTCAATACTTTTGTTGAACTTTTCGTCAAACTGCGATAACATAGGAAGGAAGGAGGATACAACGAACGTGAGTAAAAACTTTGGTCAACTAATCCGTCAAGCGCGAAAGGATAAGGGATACTCGCAGAGGGAGCTAGCCAAGCTGTTAGGTTTGGACTTCACTTACTTGTCGAAACTAGAAAACGAGCGAGCGCAGTATGCTCCCAAAGAAGAGATTATCCGAGGTTTAGCGCGTCATTTAAACTTAGACGAAGAGGAATTAGTCTTTTTAGCTGGGCGTGTCCCCCAACAAGACGAAGACATCCTTAAGGAACACTACAAATCAATGCCAACCCTTTTCCGAAGAATGCGTGAAAACCCTGAATTTGCGCGTCGAGTGCTTCAGGAAGCAAGCAAAGCTGAAAATCAGGAGAAGTAAAATTGAGTATCTTCAAACCGTTTCGCTTTATTTCTAAGTCCGAGATCGAAGCCAAAGCGACTGAAATTTTAGTCTTAATGGAAGAAACCCCCAATTACGCGCCGAAATTGCCCTTAGATGCTAGTCGCGTCGCAGAATTTCTTGGCTTAGACGTAGTTTGGGATCGGATACCTGCTGATGAAGAAGGCGCGATCGCTGCCAGAATTTTGCCCTTAGAGCGTCTGATTGAAATCAATGAAAATATTCCCCAACTCCAAGGCGGTTTTGGCGAATCTACCATTGCTCACGAAATCGGACATTGGGTATTGCATATCGACAAAAACGCGATCGAAAGATTTTTGAGACTAGAAAAAAAAGGGGTGAAAATTAAAGTCGATCCGCTTTTATGCAGAAGTGCCGAAAACTTAGCAGGAATTGAGTGGCAAGCGCAATATTTTGCTAGTTGTTTATTGATGCCTCGATATCAATTAATCGAGAGCAAAAAAGGACGTGACTTAACTCAATGGCGCGACCTTTATGCAATGGCAGAAGAATTAGGAGTCACAATTTCTAATCTTATCCATCGTCTCAAAGATTTAGGCTGGATTTACCTCAGCGAAGGCTCGAAAAATCTCGAATTAGGTGAAGCGATTTCTGGGGAGAAGCATCAGGTATTAGTAAGTTAGTAATGCTGTAATTTTTCAGGGCGCAGCTACCAGATTTTAGCCCGCCAGTGCGGGCTAATTTATAATTTTGAAAGTTTTATTAAAATCTACCATAGCTTGTTAGAAGAGCATTTTTACTAGACTATTAATTGTTAATTAGTTGGATAATTTAAAGTTGTTGCCCATGCGCGATCTTCTGGAGATAGAGGTGGTTTCGGAGGCTGAGTATAATCAATTGCTAAATGATAACGCCCTTTTCGGTAAACATAATTGAATAAAGGCTGTAAATCTAAGATCGGTTCAGTTTCCGTTGCTGACAGAGGAATTGGGATAGCTGGAATTGGTTGTCGTAGAGAAAAAGCATACAAATCTGCGTTGGGACGGCGATCGCTGCGAGAAACTAAAATTCGATAGTCTCCTAAATTTGTACTTTTAATCGGTAAAGGTTTACCTCCTCGCAAAAAATCTATTTCCACAAGATTAGATGCACTAGCTAAAACTTGATTACGCTTATTCAAGTAAGCATTACGTCCTTCACCTTTACGCTTATTTTTAGGAGATAATAGCTCGATAGTTGTGACAACACTACCAGTACCTATTTCTCGGATTTCTAAATACCTTTCATTCACTTCTTGAGGCATAGGTATTGTAACTTCTTCTGGCTGAACTGGCAATAATAATGTAGCTGTAGAAGAGTTACTCTGATTAATCCTTTTTGTCACTACTGACACATCAGGAATACCTACTAAAACACTTTCTTCATCCGTGCTGAAATAGGTTCTTTTCTCAATTTCTACCCGATATTTTTCACTAAGACGGTCTACTAAATCATCCGCGATTGCCACTATTAAACGGTTATGTACGGCTGACCATAACTCAGGATTTTCAAGGTAGGGATCTATACCCGGAAATGGTGACGACATTAGCAAATATTACTCCTTTTTTTATCATATTAACTCAAAATTTATTAGTTGATATTCCAGCTATAATTAATAGTTAATTTGGCAGACGATTGACTCGAATTAACTTATTTCTTAAAGTTTATTCGCGCTCAATAGCCTCATTGATTCGCCTTGCAAACCTCTCAAAATCAAGGTCTTCAGAACAGACAATAATACCAGCATGATTTGGCTGAAAACTGTGCAGCTTTACAAAGTGGTGACGGTTTCCTGTCAAAACTGCGCGATCGCATTTCGTGGCAAACTCTAACAGATTTTCATCAAAAATTCCTAAGTTAGCATTTCCCGCTTCTTGTGCAGTTAAAACATCATGACCAAAAGTGCGTAGAAATTCTACAACTGGTAAGGGAAAATTCTCATCTGCATAAAAAAGTGCCAACTTTTAAACCGCCTCACTTTCTTGCATTACTGCCTCATTTTCTTCGATTGCGGTTTCAATTTCTTCGGGAAATACCTCAGCATAAGCCCAAGCATTTACCAAATCAGCAGCAGAAAGGTGAGGAAAGCTTTCTAGTATTTTCGCATCAGAAGCACCAAGACTACGATAATTTACCAACGACCAAACTGGAATCCGAGTTTTAGCGATACAAGCATCACCTCCCACCACCCCAGGAGTCTTAGTAATTCCGCTTGAACCATTGCTTAAATTTTCTGTTAAAATTTGGATGATTTCAGCTTTTTCTGAAGCAGACAAGCTCAGAATTTGTTGTTTTAATTCTGGTAGTTTCATTTTGTTAAGTTTAGCTAAAACTCAAAAAAATTAACGATGCACCCTAGGTAACTTTTAATAATTATAACCGCGTTGTTGGTAAATTGTTCGAGAACCGCGATTAATTGTTAGCAAATAGCGATTATTACCTTCAACACGAGCAAAATATTCTGTACCGTTTCTACTGTGAAAATAACTTGTCCCACCATTCGCTGTGATACTATCAGCTAAAGTGCCGTTAAGCACCAAATTTCGACTTCTTTTGTCATAAAGATTCATCAGCAATTGACCTTGTTTGTGATAAACTCGCACAGCATATTCGTTAGTTTCAAAAGCTATTACTGTGCTGTCTTCTAGAGAATCTGGATTAGCGTTGCTTGGCAGAAAAGAAATAATATTGCCATCAAAAGTAACTCGACAAATAGCAGTTATTCCATTGCTTCTGCGGCGTAAGGATACGGTTCCAACTCCGTTTCTCTCAGAACTGACTTGGATGATTTCAAGATCCGATGGATTAGTATTGAAAGCAATTAAAGCCCGGTTTTGACAAGCATTAATTGCCACACTTGAAGCTGGATTTAAACTAGGATTATTCCCATAACTAGGTGTATAACTTCTTTGGACAGGTTCGGAAACAATTCGCCGACCGTTTTGATAAATTTCTAAACGGTTCGTATTAATAAAGTAACTGTTAGATCGGTTTGTAGCAGTATAAGTGTTATCTGGTCTTCGGCTAGCAGGAAGCCGGATTAAATTACCAGAATTTTTTTGTTGTCCGAGATAAACTAAACGTCCGTTAACTTGACAAATGTAAATCCAGAAATTAGCTGTTTCAAAAGAAATTTCTGGTAAAATATTGTTGCCGCAAACCGTTGCACCTTGTGCCAATACAGGTTGACTTGGGGTAATCATCGTGTTAGGAATTCCCCATCCAGCCAAGGTAATGAAGATCCCAGCGAGATACCCAGATTTGATTTTCATGATGATTTTTCCTACTCTCTATTCTTTTTTCGGTTAAAAAAGCAGTTTTTTTGGCAGTTACGCAGCAAAATTTAATATTTGCGATTAGTGCGAATCTCGTTACAATTTGGTTTGACGGAGACACAATGATAGAAATCGCTGCATTTAAGTGATAATAATCACGTAGTTTCTCAAGTAGATGTCACCCAACGCTGATTAGAGAAAATTTAGAATAAGAGAGTTAGCGATTCGGGGTAGCGAATTTATGAAAGTTTCTAACCCACCACTAAAAGAAAACCCTTTTACAGTTTACCGCGACCCAAAAACTGGTAAATGGATAGTTATCAAACCTAATAAATAATTCAACTGTCGATTTTAGTTTTTCGGATCGGAGAACGCAACCAGGTTAAACTACAAGAGTTAATTACTTTTGTAGTTTTTAGGGTTAATTTATGGGTAAGTACGATAATCTCCAGCAAATTCAGCAACTTGACCCTCAAAAAGACCATTGTGAAATTTGTCATTTAATTGGTGGATATGAGTTTCCGTGGGACGTTACTCGCGCTTTAGAAATAGCTTTGCTGCGAACATTCTGCATTCCGAGTATTTCTCAGTTATTACATCGAACTGGAGAATTTCGTTTGCATACTCAAAAACGCTATGACGATACAGGATTGTTAGTGGCAGAAATTCTGAAATGGGGTTACAACAGCGATCGCGGTTCCCAAGCTATTCAACGTATGAATCGAATTCACGGGCATTTCTCGATAAGTAACGAAGATTTTCTTTACGTTTTATCAACTTTTATTTATGAACCGATTCGCTGGAATCAACGCTTTGGTTGGCGTTTGATGTGCGAAACTGAAAAGCAAGCTTGCTATTATTTTTGGCAAGCAATTGGCGAGAGAATGGAGATTAAAAATATTCCTCCTAATTACGTGGCTTTTGAAGAATTTAACCGAGAATACGAACAAAAAAATTTATATTATTCAGCTACAAATTGTCAGGTTGGTGAAGCTACTATCCAAATGTTTCTTGGTTGGTTTCCTAGCTGGTTACGTCCAGTTTTGCAACCAAATGTTTATGCAATTTTAGACGAAACAATGCTCGATGCGTTTGGTTTTCCGTACCCGACACCACAAAGGCGATCTTTAGTTGAAAACAGCTTAAAAATACGAGGAAATTTGGTCAAAATTCTGCCACCCCGAACCGAACCAGAATTTTTCACAGATTCTCAGTTACGCAGTTATCCCCAAGGTTATCAATTTACTGATTTGGGTCCGAAAAAAATGCTTGATTCCCTTAATCAAGGTCAAAGGCTAAGTGATGACAACAAATAAACATATTATTTTATTTTGATTTTATATTTGTTAAGATGGGATAATAAGTTTCATCGTCTAAGTAACAAATGTTTTTATCTATATAAGTAGCTTTGCTTATGAAAGTTCAATCAATTCAGCTAAAATATTTCAAAAGATTTCGTAATTCTCCGACTTTTGACTTCGGCAATTTAGAAACTGGTTTAGCAGAAAACTTAATTGTTTTAGTAGGAATAAATGGTGCAGGCAAAACAAGCATTTTACAAGCAATTGCAGCAACATTAGGAGTTGCAACTGGAAGATTATCAAAGCTTTCTGATTTAGAATTAGAATGGAAAGGATTTAACTACGAATTACTCGCAAACAACTGGGGTCGCTTTGAACCAGAGGTAAATCTAAAGGTGGAGTTTTCCTCTTCAGAACTGAAAGCAATTAGTGAATTTTATCAAAAATTACAGGAAATGGGACGTAATTTACCTGTTTCTCCTGCTCAAGAACATATTGTCAATCTCAAATGGCAAAAAGATCGTGTTCATGCAGATACCGCCGCTGAATTGTTTCAATTCAAAGGACGAGCATATGCTAAACAACTTTTGCGATCTGAAGGTTTTACTGTTTTTGAGCGAGTAGGCACAGTTCTCTGGTACACTGAACAAAGAACTTCAACCAGTTTAACAACTGAAGATCCCGAACGCAAACTGGAAATTACTGAAGATATTTTACGCGATCGCCTTTCAAAGTGGCGGCAGTTTCATCAAGATTTAGAAACAGGTAGAATTCAGCAATTACGACCAGGACAAAAAGACTTATATGCCGAAATTGAACAAGCTTACAGAATAGTTTTTCCAGAACGTAGCTTTGAAGGTCTAAGTCCGCGACAGAATATAGACGATCTCCTCAAGGAACCTTGGTTTTATCTATATGACGGCAAAAATCAGTATGAAATTTCAGAAATGTCTGGGGGTGAGCGTGCCATTTTTCCCATTTTACTTGATTTTGCTAGTTGGAACATTCATAATTCTGTGATCTTGATTGACGAGATTGAGTTGCACTTACATCCACCAATGCAACAAGCATTACTTAGAGCTTTGCCTAAATTAGGCAAAAACAATCAGTTTATTATTACTACCCACTCTGACTATGTGGAGCAGTTAGTTCCTGAAGCACAAATTATTCGTTTAGAGGCTTAGTCGTGAGTGTTATTAAGGGGAGGAAAATAATTTTTTGCGAGGGAAGGAAGAGTAGTTTAGACTATCAATTGCTCCAAAAGATAGTTGAGAACATTTCAGGAGATCGACCTACGATTGTTCCTGCGGGTAGTAAATTTACATTTTCTGTTTTTGCTCAAGGATATTTCTTTCGAGAGGATCTAGAAAATCAACCTTATCTTGTCTTTCGCGATCGAGATTTTGACGTAGAACCAACAACAGATGTTCAATTACTTCAACCAAATACTAGATTAGGTCGAAAATTTATGTTTCTCACACATCGTGCTTGCATTGAAAATTATCTTCTAGAGCCTAATTTAATCCATGAATATTGGACAGAAAAATATGTTGAAAAGCAAGAAAATCCTAGTTCCCAATGGGGACATGGTAATTCACCGGGAATTCAAGCAATTGCTGCGTGGATTGAAAATGCGGCGAGGAGTTTGCTACACTACCAAGCTGTAAGATGGGCATTAGCCGATCTGTTACGGCTAAGTGCAGTGCGATCGCAGCTTAAAACTACATGGACGGGTGCTAGTGGTAAACTTCCCTCTTCTTTAACTCGTCAAGACTGTAATAATGAAGCTATTAACTTAGTTAATCAATTTAGACAAGCTGTTGATACAGTTACACAAGAAAGATTTACAGAACAACTTCATATTTATTGCGATAAGTTTGCTCAAGATGAATTTTGGCAACAGCAGCAGTATACGATCTGGTTTCATGGTAAAGATTTGCAAAAAGCAATGCAAATTAAACAACCTCAATATATTTCTTTAAAATCATTTTATAATTGGGCTATTGGTCACTTAGATATCAATCGATATCCAGAGATGATTGAATTGAAAACGAAGATTGAGGAGCTATAAAAATTGACTTTAATTTAATCAAGGTCAAAAATAACTCAAATTTTTGCTTTTTCTTGCTGTCTAATTTTCTGGGAATAGAAAGATGCAGATTCGTCTCCTGTCGAGCATTCTTGAGCAAACTTAATTAAGTGATGACCTACAAGTCCGACATGAATTAACCCTTCAATATTTCCGGATTTAAGTTTAGGAGAAGCCATTTTCCAGAAGGTTTGCCGATAGTTACTAAAAACGCCCACTCGTAACAGCAAATTAGCTAAAATTGTTAGACCTTTACGAATATTAGCTGGAGAAGTTCGCGCGGGACTATTAGGAACTTTGATTCGGTGAGGATAAGTATGTTCTAAATTGTAAGCAAAGCGTTGATATAAAAATTCTGGTTCGTAAGCGGTTGTAATGCAATGTCGCCACATTTCTACTACTTGTTCATAAGGCATTAAAAACTCAACATTTGACTCACGATTTGCCTCAAAAACCAAACGTCCTTCTTGCTCTAATCTTCGCCACAAAGGAGTTCGGGGTAAAGCATGAAGGAGATTAATTGTCAGCATCGGAATGTTAGAAAGGCGAATAAACTCTAAAATTCGGTCGGCTGTGTCGGGGGTATCAGTATCGAGTCCGATGATAATTCCTGAGACTACTTCCATACCGTAGCTGTTGAGAGTTTTTACTGCGTCTAAAATCGGCATACTCAAGTTTTGTTGCTTAGAAATTGAGCGTAAGGCATCGGTTTCTGGGGTTTCAATCCCACAGAAAACGGTACAAAAATAAGCCTCGCGCATCATTTCTAAAAGTTTGGGACTTTGGGCGAGATTTAAAGTAGCTTCGCAGGCGAATTGTACAGGATAGCCGTTAGTTTTTTGCCAGTCGATGAGATAAGGAAGTAATTTCGTTGTGGCGCGGCGATCGCCAACAAAGTTATCATCAACGAAATAAATCGCCCCTGGATTACCTGCGGCTAACATTGCATCAAGTTCTTTTAACACTTGCTCAGGCGTTTTTAGCCGAGGGTTGCGCCCGTAAAGTTCCGGAATATCGCAGAATTCGCAGCGATAAGGACAACCACTGGAAAACTGAACATTACCGAGAAAATATTGATTCAAATTGATGAGATGATAAGCAGGAGTGGGAAACTCACTGAGGGGAAGACGTTCTTTGGTGGTAAAACGAATTTGTGTTGAGGGGCGAGATTTGTTTTCATCAAGATAGCGAATCATCTCATCCGTAGCATCTCCCAACTCACCTAAATGAACGATATCGAAATCCGGGTAATATTCCGGACAACCAGAAACCGACGGACCCCCCACCACAGTAATCTTTCCAGCTTCATGAGCCAGTTGATTAATGCGATTAATCTGCGATCGCTGAATGTGCATTCCACTTACAATTACCACATCCGCCCAACGATAATCTCCTTTTCCCGCCGGACGAATATTCTCATCAATAAAACGCACCTCCCACTCATCAGGCAAATAAGCAGCCACCAGTAAAATACCCTGTGGCGGCATAAAAGCCCGTACCCTACCCATCAAACGATAAGCATGGTGTAAAGTCCCAAAAGAACGCGAATACCGGGGAAAAACACAAAGAATGCGGCGACGGTTACGAGGGAAATAACGCTGTCTACCCGTCGTACTTTCCGGAATTGTTTGCTCAAAATCCTTTAAAGTCGCAGTCATGGGTTCCAACCAAGAGCAACAGTAATTAAAACAATCATAAGCCAAAACTATCTGTTTGGGCGAGGCAGAGCCTCCCAAGGGAGCATTTCTCGCCAGAGTCGAGAAAAGGTTCCCTAGTTCCCTGGCTCCGCCGGGGAACGGCAAACTGAGGCTCCGCCTCAAATTCAATCAATTCTGGAGGCAGAGCCTCCCAAGGGAGCATTTCTCGCCAGAGTCGAGAAACGAGAATGTTCTCTCTCTGGTTCCCTGGCTCCGCCGGGGAACACACCTCTAGAGGCTCTGCCTCAAATTTAACCAATTCTGGAGGCAGAGCCTCCCAAGGGAGCATTTCTCGCCAGAGTCGAGAAACG
>JAWQFW010000051.1:0-3021 GCA_035968095.1 Oscillatoria sp. PMC 1068.18 | reverse complement strand
AGAATGTTCTCTGGTTTAACGTAAACGCCCCGATCGCAAAATACTAATAATCAACCACAAACCCAGAAAACTCGCCGCCGCAAACAAAACGGTACTAATAACCGATAATTGTTGAGTTTGCGCCCCAGTAGAAATCATCGCCGCCCCCATAATCAACGAACCCACCAAAATACTAAACGAAAGTCGATTCGCTGAATCGTCCAAACTACGGCGCAAAGGCTCCAATTCCCGCAAACTTAAATTCCATCTTAAAGTTTCCGAAGTCACCCGATCCAAAAGTAACTCAATCAACCGAGGAGACTGCAAAGAAAGACTTTTTAGATCCAAAGTAGTTCGCAACAAAGTTGTGAGCGGACTATCTCCCAAAATCTGACGACGAAAAATATCCGTCATCAAAGGCTTAATCTCATCCAGCAAATTAACTTCCGGGTTAAAACTACGCGCCACCCCTTCCAAATTAGCTAAACTTTTCGCATACAAACCCATATTTCCGGGCAACTTAATTTTATTGTCGCGGGCAACTTGGAGAAGCTCATAAAATACTTTCGAGAAATTGATTTGCGACAAACTACGATTGTGATATTTACGCAGCATCCGGTCATAATCATTTTCCAAACGAATCAAACTTCTCGGTTGACCAGACTCAGCTAATTCCAAAGTTAATTGACTACAACGTTGAGCATCAAGATCCACAACTGCTAACAACATTTCCGTTAAAATTTGCTGCGTCCGAGGGTCTAAACGCCCAATCATTCCACAATCAATCAAAGCTATACGACCATCTCGCAAATAAAATAAGTTACCTGGGTGAGGGTCAGCATGAAAGAAACCATCGATATATAATTGCTGAAAAAACACCCGAAACAATAAAGTAGTAATTTCTTCTTTACGAGATTTCCCGCTTTTACCTGTTTGTCCCTCAACATTTGCTTTTAAAATTGGGACTCCATCCAACCATTCAATTACCAGTAATTTTTCGGAAGTTAAGTCCCAGTAAATAGCAGGTACGACAATATCTTTGGGGTCGAACCATTTACTCGTTGATAAATTGCGCCGCAATTGGTCAGTAAAAGCAGCTTCTTCGGTAAAGTCTAACTCGGCTTCGATCGCGCTGGTGAACTCATTCGCTAAAGCGACCACATCATAATCTTGCCCGAAATCAGTACGCGAAACCAGATCGGCAACCCCTTTGATCAAAGAAATATCTTGGGCTACAGTCGCGTCAATACCCGGACGTTGCACTTTCATCGCCACTTGTTGACCATTAGTTAATGTCGCCCGATGAATTTGCGCGATCGATCCTGCGGCTACTGGTTCAAGGTCGATTTCGGTAAATACTTCTTCGAGAGGCTGACGTAGCTGTTTGCGAATTGTGACTTCGATTTCTGCCCAAGGTACAGGCGGAACATTCGCTTGCAGGGCAGTTAAGGCTTCGATGTAATCTGGTGGTAAGAGGTCGGGACGGGTACTGAGGAGTTGTCCGAGTTTGACATATACAGGTCCTAATTCAACGAAAATGTTGCGTAATACTTCCGGTGGCGGCAGTTGAGGTTCGTTGGCTTTGCTACCGCTAAGTAGTCCTCGCATATAGTCCCAGCCGTTACGCAGGACAACCTCGATAATATAACCTTGGCGGGATGTGTTTTGAGTTAGGGAAAGCACAAGTTTTTGTCCTTTTGTTATTGGTTGGTGGTAAGTTTCGCGTCTTCGGCATGAGCCGTTCTCGCTCCGAGTAGACCCTAAGAGGTTTTGGTTTGAAATTGAAGATTGATGAGTTGATTTGCTTGAAAAAGATTAAGTTAAGAAAACTACAAAAGTTTTTTATATTTTGGGTGGGATTGTAGTTGCTTGAGAACTTGTTTGATTTCTTGAGTGCGATCTTTTTTTGCTACCAGAGTTGCGTTGCCGTCTCGGACAATTACTAGGTCTTCTAAGCCGATGGTAACAATGACTTCTTCGTCGTCGGTGGCGTAAATAATTGTGCCTTTGGTATCTTGTCCCACGTGGTCGGCTAATTCGACGTTGTTTTGCTGATCTTTCTTTAAAAGTCTTTCGAGAGCGTTCCAATCGCCGAGATCGTCCCAACCAAAGTCTGCTGGGATGACATAAGCTAATTGGGTTTTTTCCATTAAGGCGTAGTCGATACTTTTTTTGTTTAGTTGTCCGTAAGCGGCTTTACCTACTGCTTGTAAAGGAAGGATAATTTCTGAAGCATATTTTTGCATTTCTGTTAAGAAGACACTGGCACGAAAAATAAACATTCCGCTATTCCAGCTAAAGCGTCCGGTACTGAGAAAAGATTCAGCAGTTTGGCGATCGGGCTTTTCGGTAAAGCGAGTAACTTTGTAGGTAGGTAAACCGTGAAACTTGCCTTTGGGTTCGCCTTGTTCGATATAGCCGTAACCAGAAGAGGGATAATTAGGAGTAATCCCCAAAGTAGCGATCGCCGCTTCGGTAGTAGCCAATTCCGTAGCCGCTTGAAGAGTGTTTTGAAAAGCCGATTCATTACCAATCCAATGATCCGCCGGAAAAAAGCCTAAAACAGCTTCTTTTCCGTAACGTTTAGCAACCTCCAAAGTCGTCCAAGCCACCGCCGGGGCAGTATCCCTTCTTTCTGGTTCAACCAAAATATTCTCCTGCGGCAGTTGAGGCAGTTGCTCTTTTACCCCATCAGCCACCTCAGCCGCAGTACAAACCCAAAGCCGCTCCCAACTTCCTGCCAAAGGTAAAAGCCTCTGGGCAGTTGCCTGTAACAGAGTTTTACCACTGCCATCAAGAGACAAAAACTGTTTCGGGCGGTCTTGACGACTCAGGGGCCAAAAGCGTTCTCCCTTACCACCAGCGAGAATTACAGGTATCAAAGATTGATTCATTTCGGTAATTTGTAATTGGAAACAGCAAATAGTGACTTTTTTTAGTTACATCCTCAACAGGGAGGATAACTTTCAAGTCGAGGAAATAACAACTTTGACATACTCCCTGGCGTAAACGCACAGGGATTCTTTACGCTTCATTGACTGA
>JAWQFW010000050.1:0-24016 GCA_035968095.1 Oscillatoria sp. PMC 1068.18 | reverse complement strand
TGGGGGAATTGGAGGAATTGGAGGAATTGGAGGAATTGGAGGAATTGGAGGAATTTGAGGAATTGGAGGAATTTGGGGAATTTGGGGAGTAGATGTTGCTCAAATGTACCACTCTTGTCAGCGCAGCGTACCGTAAGGTTGGCGCAGCGATCGCTAATTTGTCATACTCCCAACACCTCCCAACACTCCCAACACCTCCAAATCTACCTTGTTCCTCAAATCCCGCCATTCTCAACGACCACTTGATTAATCTAGCTCACCAGCATGGTAGGAACTGCGAACCAAAGGACCAGAACGAACTTGAGCAAACCCCAGGTTGCGAGCAATCTCACCAAGTTGGTCAAATTCTGCTGGTGTCCAATATTTTTGCACAGGGAGATGATTTAGTGAAGGACGTAAATATTGACCGAGAGTGAGGCGATCGCAGCCAACAGCTAGTAAATCCTTCATTGTGCTGATGATTTCGGCTTCTGTTTCCCCATGTCCTAACATTAAGCCGGATTTTGTAGGCATTTCAGGAGCAAGTTGTTTCACAATCCGTAAAACATTTAAGGAGCGATCGTATTTTGCTCCCCGTCGCACCGGATCTTGTAAACGTCGCACTGTCTCCAGGTTGTGATTATAACAAGCTGGTACTGCTGCGACTACGGTTGCGATTCGCTGTTGCTGTTCTGTGGCTGCATCTTTTCCACTCCAGAAATCCGGTGTCAAAACTTCAATTTTTGTTTCGGGATTTTCTTGACTAATTGCCTTAATTGTGGTATTGAAAACACTAGCGCCGCCATCAGCTAAATCGTCTCTAGCCACCGAAGTTAAGACCACATAGCGTAAACCGAGAAGTTTCACCGCTTCAGCAACTTTTTGCGGTTCGAGAGGGTCCAAAGGCATCGGTGCATGACCTTTATCAACTTGACAAAAAGCACAAGCACGAGTGCAGGTAGCTCCCATCAATAAAAAAGTAGCAGTTTTTTGGCGATAACATTCACCTCGATTCGGACAGCGCCCCTCTTCACAAATTGTATGAATTTGACGCTGTTTAATAATTCGCTGTACTGTAGAGATTTCGCTAGCTTTCCCCAAAGGACGTTTCAGCCAGGGTGGAAGTGCAGCAAGTTCCCTGCGCCACTGATTTTCAGCTTGTGATTGAAACTTAGTCGGCATAGTGATTTGCGAGAGTTGATCCCAAACTACAATTATTATCGTAAAGGGATTAATTTGCGATCGCTGCATCAGGATCGTCAGAATGACCTATAAAATAAATGTAGTGCTGATTGTCAAAAGTCGATTTGGCGCTCACCAATCTGAGAACTAAGTAGAAAAAGTTCTCTGAAACTGGTGAATAACTTGTTGCTAACCTCAGTTCTGGGGGAACAACTCAAATTTAGTATGTTTTTCAATCGCCTCTCAAGGAGTCAATCGTGGCAGCTAAACAAAAGATCCTGGTTATAGATGATAGTAAAGTTATCAGGATGAGAGTAAAAGATATGTTACCTGCGGGTAACATAGAAGTCATCGAAGCTAAAGATGGGATGGAAGGACTCAACAAAATCCGCTCAGAGAACCCTAACTTGATTATGTTGGATTTTCTGCTGCCGAAAAAGAGCGGTTGGGAAGTTTATCAAGAATTACAAAAGCAACCAAAGCTGCGTTCAATTCCTTTAGTTTTGATGTCGGGACGTAAAGAAGAAGTTACCGAAAAACTTCCCGAACCGTTTGAGTATTTTGCTTTTGTGGAAAAACCATTTGAGCAAAAGCAGCTAATTCAGGCGATTAAACACGCCATGAAAGTTGCTCCACCAGCACCAAAAGAAACTGAAGTTACTGGGGCGGCTGCTGGGGGTGGAAATGCAGCAACGGCGGCAGAAATTAACCAACTTAAGCAAAAAGTTGCCAAAATGGAAGCAGAAATTGAGGGTTTGAAAAAGCAGCTAACTCAGCTTGTTGGTTTTATTAAGCAAAAACTCAAGTAAACTTATTTCGCGAATTTTGATTGACCGCGAAAAACTGATTGGCGATCGCACTCTCGGTTTTTTACGTTGCTACACTTTGACGGCGGAAATTTTTTTGTTGTCTGTAAGCTTCAATTAAGTGCGAAATCGGGCAAAATCATCGCGATCGCTGAGTAATCCTCCAGAAGCAATTTTTGCCTGAGTTTTTTTCTCCACTAAACTCAGCGAAAAAAGTGTTCCAGAATACAGAACTTGACTAGCAAAATTTCTACAATCATTAATGCTGTGAAAAACAGTGCTAAAATTTGCCTAAAAAAAATTAAGCTCAACAATCAGTTAATACTCAACAGTGAAACCAAATTTTTGTGCTTTTGCTAAAATTTGATTGTTAAAAGCAGTCAAAATTAAAGAAAAAATAATAACTGACAGATTTTTGCGACGATGAAAGAAAAAAGCCAGCCAGTCGAAAAGTCAGATCAATTCGTTCCTGTAGGAATTTTGCACTCACTGAGTGGAGCGATGTCAATTAGCGAAACATCATTGCAAGATGCAGAACTAATGGCGATCGCCGAAATTAATGCTACTGGTGGTGTCTTAGGAAAGCAAATTCAACCAATCATTGCTGATGGTGCTTCTAACCCGAAAATTTTTGCTAGAGAAGCCGAAAAGTTGATTACTGAAGCTCAAGTAGCAGCGATTTTTGGGGGCTGGACTTCTGCATCTCGCAAAGCAGTTTTACCTGTAGTCGAAAAATTCAATAATTCATTTTGGTATCCTTCTCAATATGAGGGTTTGGAAGCTTCACCGCATATTTTCTATACAGGTAGTTGTCCCAATCAACAAATTGAACCAGCAGTGAGTTGGTTATTAAATAATGTCGGAACCAAATTTTATCTTCTGGGTTCAGACCACGTTTATCCTCGAACAGCGAATAAAATTGTTAAAGCTCAACTGAGACGTTTTGGTGGTAGCTGTGTTGGTGAAGAATATGCAGCGCTGGGAGCAAATGATTTTCAAGAGGCGATCGCGCAAATTCAACTTGCTCAACCAGACGTAGTTTTTAGTACCCTCAATGGTGACAGTAATTTAGCTTTTTATCAACAGTATCAAGAAGCGGGAATTAGCGCGACAGAGATCCCGATTATGAGCGTTAGTATCTCCGAAGAAGAACTGCAACGTCTGGGTACAAATGTCGCCACAGGTCATTATGCAGCTTGGAGTTATTTTCAAAGTATTGATACACCAAAAAATCAAGAGTTCGTAACTAATTTTCACAAAAAATATGGTCAACAGCGAGTAATTAGCGATCCGATCGAAGCCGCTTATACCGCAGTGTATTTGTGGAAAGAAGCTGTCGAGTTAGCTGAATCATTCGCAACCGCAAAAGTACGTCAAGCCGCGATCAACTTAAATTTTACCGCCCCAGTGGGACAAGTAACCATTGAGGCAAACAATCATCTTTGGAAACCGTTACGGATCGGCAAAATTCTTCCCAATCGACAATTTGCCATTGTTTGGGATAGTGAGATGGCGATCGCGCCCGAACCTTGGTTGGGAGTTGAACGCATACAAGCACCCACAGTACCAATAATTGTTGATTTACTCCAAGAAGTTAGCAACGGCATAGAATATAGCTGTCAATTAGAAGCAAAATCTCGCGATTTAGAAGCGCTGATGGCAGAATTAATCGCCTCAAATAAACAATTACGCCAAACCCAACAGCAACTTTTAGCCGCCGAATCGAAAAATCGTGAACTACAGCAAAGAGAAAAATTACTGCAACATCGTTTATCGAGCCAAATTCGTGACTCCCTCGAATTAGAGACAATTCTCAATATTGCCGTTCACGAAGTTCACGATTTGTTGAAGATTGACTGTTGTTTATTTGTGTGGTGCGAAAACTCAGCCAGAACACCTAAATTTCAAGCAACGCAGATGATTTGCGATCGCAGCAAACCAGAGTCTTGTACCGAGTCAAGCAGTATCGAAATCGTACAACTCCTAGGTAGTCAAATTCTCCAACAAAACTGGGTAGCGATCGACAATTTGGAAAATCATCTTTATTTAGAAGAAAATAGTCGTTTACAAGTCAAAAATAGTAACGTTAAAGGGCTATTGGCGGCACCAGTTCACACTCGTTCCGGAGCAAGCGGTATCGTCGTTTGTACCCACAATCAAACGAGAGTCTGGACAAACCAAGAAATAGAGATGCTAATTTCAGTCGTCGAGCAACTGGCGATCGCCATCGACCAAGCTAAACTATACGAAGAAAGTTGTACCAGCGCCGCCCTCGCTCAAGCTCACGCCGAGCAACTACAAATAACTTTAGAAGACTTGAAACAAACCCAAGCCCAACTGGTACAAACAGAAAAAATGTCTACTTTGGGCGAATTAGTAGCTGGAGTAGCACACGAAATTAGTAACCCAGTCAGTTTTATTTGTGGAAACCTGAACTACGCCAAAGAATATACTCAAGATTTGATCGATTTAGTTCAACTTTATCGCAAACACTATCCCGAAGCTAAACCAGAAATTCAAGATTTTATTGACCAAATAGAATTCAACTTTTTACTCGAAGACTTGCCAAAAACCTTATCCTCAATGGAAGTTGGTAGCTCTCGCATTCATAAATTAGTAACATCTTTACGGAACTTTTCTCGTCGTGGTCAAGAAAAAATGCAACCTTCTAATTTGCATGAAGGAATCGAAACTACCTTACTAATTTTAAGCAATCGCCTCAAATCCCAAGGTTCTCGTCCAGGAATTGAAATCAAGAAAGAATACGGAACATTACCAGAAGTAGAGTGTTACCCTTCCGAAATTAATCAAGTTTTTATGAATTTACTTGGTAACGCGATCGATGCTCTTGAAGAAAGAGAAAATTGTCAAAATGAGCAAATTTTTCAACCTCAGATTTTGATTCGCACAGAAGTAGTTAATTCGGAAAAAATCCAGATTCAGATTGGGGATAACGGCTCCGGAATTAGCTGTGAACGAATACCCCAACTATTTGAACCATTTTTTACTACTAAACCAATGGGAAAAGGAACAGGTTTAGGACTTTCAATCAGCCAGCGAATTATTGTCGAAAAACACCACGGGAAAATTGAGTGTTGTTCTCAACCAGGAGCAGGGACTAGCTTCATCATAGAATTACCAATTTGTCAAGAACAAGTTCAGCAAGAAAATCAATATCGCGAGGCGATCGCTTAAACCCAAATTTCTTTAACTCACCTTGAATCACAACTTTGGTTG
This sequence comes from Oscillatoria sp. PMC 1068.18, assembly GCA_035968095.1. Taxonomy (GTDB): domain Bacteria; phylum Cyanobacteriota; class Cyanobacteriia; order Cyanobacteriales; family SIO1D9; genus IIICB1. The sequence continues at coordinate 18,812 of JAWQFW010000050.1, read as the reverse complement.
ATTTCCCATCTCCTCGGCTGTCGTTGAAGACTCAAAAATCTCATCGATCTCCTCCAACTCACAAACATCAGGAGTTTGAGTACAAATCAACAACAACGCCCCCATAACCAGCAAAAACGCACAAATAGCCAAAACTTGACCCCACTCAATTTCTAGCACCCCATGAACGATAATTTCTCGTAAAACCGAGACAATCGCCACTTCAACCGCCACACCCACCGAAATCCGATGATCTTCTAAAAAATTGATTAAAAGACGAAATAATTCGACCAAAATCAATAAAAAGAGAATATCAGACGTAATTGCCTGAAAATTAAACGGTTTCAACAAAGAACTAAAAATTGCCCACAGCAAGACAATCATCTCAAAAAGCAAACCCACACCCAAACCGATCACAATTAAGTCTTGGATAACTTCCAAATTACGCACGATCGCCCGTAGGTTAAACCATCCGTGTCGGAAACGAGACTGATTTCTAGTCGCAGGCATATAATCTTCCTTCTCAGGTCAAAATAGAGATATTATCACAATCATTACCATTAAAGAGCTTTGATGGATACTCAGACAAGATTTATTGGCAAAGTATTGTTTTTTTCAGTAATTTTCTCGGCTTTAATCAAATACGGAGGGCAGTTTTTACCGATTCCACCCAGCAACACCAACGCCGCGATCGCCATCTGTGTTCCCGCTCTAGTCTTGACAATAGCACTTTTTGGGCGAACTAAAGCAGACTAGAAGGTCAGATTGAGTTAGGATTAAAGTTTTCAGTTATCAGTTATCAATCAATATTCTCAAGAGGAAAAATTAAGCAACTAGGAGATAAAATTTGTGACATTAGGTAAATGGATTGGTTTAGTTACTTTTGTAGTTGCCATCTATATTTTGTGGCAAATCAGACAAGTATTACTCTTAGTCTTCGCTGCGGTTATTCTTGCCGATGCCTTAAATATTCTTGTCAAAAGATTTCAACGATCCGGATTGCGAAACCGGGGTTACGCAGTTTTACTCTCAGTCTTTTTGCTACTTATTGTTTTATTAGGATTCTTCTGGCTAATTGTCCCTCCATTTGCCGATCAATTTCAACAACTAGCCGAGTTAGTCCCTCAAGGAATAGCACAATTAAACAGTTGGCTTTATAACTTAAGAAATCGACTCGATCCCGACCTAATCAACTATCTCCCCGATATTAATCAAATTTTTGCTCAATTTCAACCATTTGCCCAACAAGTTCTTGGCGGTGGACTTAGCTTTTTTTCTAACTCATTAAGTGTCTTACTTAATGTTTTACTGGTAATTGTTTTAACTTTAATGCTTTTAGCCGATCCCGAACCTTATCGCCGTGGCTTTATCCGTTTATTTCCTTCATTTTATCGCCGTCGAGTCCAGGAAATTTTATTGAAATGTGACCAATCATTACAAGGATGGCTATTAGGAATTTTATTTAATATGGCAGTTATTGCTGTCTTTAGTTTTGTTGGCTTATTGATTCTGGGAATTCCCCTAGCTTTATCTCAAGCCATGCTCGCAGGTTTGCTGACTTTTATTCCTAATATTGGACCAGCTTTAAGTGTTATTCCTCCGATTGCTATTTCTTTACTTGAAGACCCTTGGAAAGCAATTGCTGTCTTAATTCTTTATGTGATTATTCAACAGTTGGAAGGAACTATTTTGACTCCTTTAGTCATGGCACAACAAGTATCTTTGTTACCCGCAGTCACTTTGTTAGCACAGGTATTTTTTGCTTCTTTTTTCGGGTTTCTAGGATTATTTTTGGCTTTACCTTTGACTGTAGTTGCTCAAGTGTGGCTCAAAGAAACGTTATTCAAGGACATTTTAGATAATTGGCAAGCTCACCCTAAAAGTAAGCCAATTAAGGTGATTGCGAGTTTAGAGCAAGCTGACTTTAATGTTCTCGAAGAAAACGATATTTATCGCGAAGAAGAAAACCAGTCAAGCTCGATTTCTGAGTCGGAAACTAAAGAATAATTTAAATTTTTAATTTTTAATTTAAGCTTACGTCATCATGAGCGCAGACGCGCTAGTGGCTTCTCGTAGAGTAGCGTGACACGCGTTAGGAGCGTCAGAATTTCCGCAGATTCTACTCTTCGAGAACGCTTCGCTCAGAATGACATTTTTCCAGATTATCGTCTTCTAAGTAGACTCTCTCTGGATACAACTTGGGATTAGTCAAATAGGATAATTAGCCGAAAAAAAAAACAAGTATGAGATTTTCAAAGTGTGAAAATTGTTATTAAGTAAGACAAGTTATTAAAATCACCAGAAATTCAAGAAAATCATGTTAAAATAGCGAAAATTAACAGATTGAAATGCGAACAATAACAGAAATCAATGAAAAAATTAATCGCCAACGTGCGGTAGTCTGGACAACAGAAGAACTGAAAGCTAGAGTCGAGACAATCGGAATAAAAAAAGCTTTCCAAGAAGTAGACATAATTACTACTGGAACCTTTGAGCCAATGGAATCTTCCGGCGCAATTATTAATTTAGGACACACCGATCCTCCGATTAAAATTCGTCAATGTTGGCTAGATAATGTTCCTGCCTATGCTGGTTTTGGTGCTGTAGATTTGTATTTAGGTGCGACAGTAATGGCAGATTACAGTAACAAAGAAGCAACTGACCTGGAAACACGGCAAGGAGTTTCTGGAATCGAACGAGGTGGTGGTCATGTAATCGAAGATTTAATTGCGGGTAAACCAATAAATTTACGGGCGATTGGACAAATAACAGACTGCTATCCGAGAGCAACCTTAGAAACAACAATTAGCCGGGAAACTATTAATCAATTTTATCTGTATAATCCTCGCAATTTATATCAAAATTTTATCGTTGGGGTGAATGGAGGCGATCGCGCCCTTTATACTTATCTTGGTCCCTTACAGCCCCGCCTAGGAAACGCGGTTTATTCTAATCCAGGGGCGATTTCACCGTTATTCAACGACCCAGAATTACAATTAATTGGCATTGGTAGCCGCATTTTTCTTGGTGGTGGGATTGGTTATGTAGCTTGGGAAGGAACCCAACATTTTCCTTTACAAAAACGCCTATCCAACCAGACACCAGTCGGACCTGCTGCCACTTTAGCTTTAATTGGTGACGCGAAAGCAATGAATCCCCGTTGGGTACGAGGTTGCTACTTCAAAAAATACGGTCCTTCGTTGATGTTAGGAGTAGGAGTAGCCTTACCAGTGTTGGATGAAGAAGTAATTGTGCGTGCGGCAGTACAAGACAAAGATATCGTCGCCCCAGTAGTTGATTTTTCGATTCCGCGCCGAGTACGTCCGACATTCGGCTTAGTTAGCTACGCCCAACTAAAAAGCGGACGCATTGAAATCGAAGGAAAAAGCGTGCGAACCGCCCCTCTCGCCAGTATTTACCGATCGCGAGAAGTAGCAGCAGAATTGAAACAGTGGATCGTGGCGGGAAAATTCACCTTGAGTGAACCCGTAGCCCCAATTACCAGCGATCGCTCATTTTTACCCCAAGACCGTTGGGGAGCGCAAATTGCCCTAGAATAGGTTGGGTAAAACAAACCAAACCCAACCCAGAGTAGTTATTGATCGGTTGTTTTTGGTGGAGACTTTTTCCCCTTGAGAGTAGGTTTTGGTTTTGGAGTCGAGTTAATTGAGGAACCTGACTCTGCGGCTTTACTTGGTCTACCCTGAACTGTTCTTTTGGGAGGGTACTTTTTCCCCTTTTTCCCGAAAATCTTTTTCTTTTTGAAAAACAACGAACCAATATCAGTTGCTTGTTCTACCGTCAGGGTATTACCCTGTAACCTCACTTCCAAGTCCCAAAAGTGACCCACTGCACGTTCCGAAGGAAGAGAACCTTGCAACTCTAGTTTGAAAAATTTACCCTTTTGTTCTCCCGGTTTCGGAGACTGTCTAATTTTGACAACCACCTTTTCCGCTTCGCTAGAGTGAAAAATTACTTCACCGCGAATCGAAAAATAACCATCTTCAATTACGGGTGTAGCTGCGGTAGCTTTCTCTGCTGCTTCCGGGGGTTGAGAAACCGAATTTGTTTCTAAGTCGCGGTCGAGAGTTTCTGGTTCCCAAACACCGACAATTTGGACGTGCATTTCGTTGTTATCTTGTCGAGTGCGAGGATAAACAACCCAAAGGTGAGGTTCGTCTAAATCTAGGTGATTTTTCAGTAAACTGATTGTACGACCGAGGAGAACCGCATCCAAGGATGTTTCTTCGGAAGTAATCAGATTACCTCGCGTCCACTGTTCCTCAGAAGGCTGATATTTGCCCTTGACTAAGCCAATTGCTCGATATTGTCTCGGTTCAGTCGGTGGGGGAATTGGTTGTTTGTGTGCAGAAGTAGCAAAAGCAGGGGAGTTATTTTCACTCACACTTACTTGAGAATTATTTTTGGTGTTGTTGGTAGTTTTTTCCGAATTGTCAGTGGTCGAACTTTGGTGTTCCCTTGAGTTGTTACCTACCTCTGGTAGTTGATTACCAGGAGGTTGAGGTGATTCGGAAAACCGATTCACAGAAAAATTCATATAAATTCCTTGGGGCGGAGACACATTCCCTTACAAAAGTCAAGATGACTTTTAACTGTAGCAGATTGAAGCTACCATGAAAAAAGACTCATCGATCTTTGCTGATTCTGCTAATGTTATACCAGCGTTATTTTAGCTTGGAGCCAACATTAATCAGGATTAGGAATGATATTTGAGTTTTTTGGTATCAGTCTGCTCATTTTACTCAATGCAGTGAGTAAGTAGGTAGATCCGGAACCAGAGGATTGATTTTAATATTTAGAGTTTTTTTAGTCGAGTCGCAAGAGTTATCAAATCGTGACAAGATCTCAACCAAAACGTAATCGCTGGCTTTATTTAGTTCTACTACTAATGTTAGTAGTATTCCTAGGTTTTTGGACGCTACCTTTAATTACTGCGGTTCTTCAAGAGAATCAACTTGTTGGTAGAACTACAGCCGGATCTAATCTTAATTTATCTCAAGAAAAACAAACCGAACTGGAAACTGAAGCTAAAGGTTATCAGTTGGTGTTGCAGCGTGAACCAGGAAATGCTACTGCTTTACGGGGATTGGTGGAGGTTCGTTTACAACAGGGAGATATCGAAGCTGCAATTGAATCTCTGGAAAAGTTAGCTCAATTAAATCCTCAGCAAACTGATTATTTGGTTTTGGTTGCTCAAGCTAAACAACAGGTTGGTGATTATGAAGGTGCTGCTCAAGCTTATAAGACGATTTTAGCCTCGAAACCTGGAGATATTAATGCTTTACAGGGGATGGTGAATTTATTTTTGGCGCAAAATAGTCCGGAAGCGGCAATTGGTTTGCTACAGGATGCTTTGAAGACGGCAACACAAGCGGAAGAGATTGATGATGGGACTATTATTGATACTACGGCGCTGGAGTTGCTTTTAGGACAGGTTTATGCTTCTCAGCAGCGATATGCTGAGGCGATCGCGGTTTACGATCAAGCTATTGAGGAAAATGAGGATGATTTTCGTCCGGTTTTAGCGAAGGCTTTGGTTTTGCAACAACAAGGGAAAAATGCACAAGCTAAACCTTTGTTTACAACGGCAATTTCTCTGGCTCCCTCGAAGTATAAAGACCAAATTAAACAAATTGCTACTAATTCTCCTAATTCCCCTAATTCCCCAGATTTAGAGACTCAAACTGCACCACTGGAAACGGAAACGGAAACCGAAGTGCAATAAGTTAAAGTTAGAAATATTCGCGATCGCGTTTATACCTGATTTTGTGAACATAAAGATGTCACAACCAACAGTTAAAGCTATGGGAGCAGTTCGGACTCAGGTAAAGTTAACTAATGCGATCGATGAAGCGTTAATTCGTCGCGGTTTGCTTGCACCAAGATTACTGCGCTTTCTCTCAACTCAAGCACTCGTTGATACAGGTGCAGTTTATTTAGTGATTCCCCCAACCATAGCCCAACAATTAGGGTTAGAAATTTTAGGTCAACAAGGGGTAAAATATGCGGATGGGAGAGTTGAAACTGTTGGCGTGACTGAACCTCTAAAAATCGAGTGTGAAGGGCGTGAAACTACCGAAGATGCAGTTGTAACGGGCGATGAAGTGTTGATTGGTCAAGTGGTGTTAGAAAAGCTAGATTTGCTTGTAGATTGCAAAAATCAACGCTTGATACCCAATCCTGTTAATGGCGATCGTCCGGTATTTCGAGTTTAGCGAGATTAGCAATAGTAAAATCAGTAAATGAATCTACGCTTTTATCGAGATCCACAAACAGATTTACCTCATATCTATCAATATAATGTTGCAGAGAAAGAAGTTGAGGATATACTAAGAAAACCAGGAGAAGATCGTCCCGGACGTGATGGTTCGAGAGTGGCTATCGGTCAAACACAAATGGGTCGATATTTGCGAGTAATTTACGTTTTAGACTCAGAAAGAGATAGTATTTTTGTAATAACAGCATACGAATTAACAGGTAAACCTTTAGCAGCTTATCGACGACGTAAGCGTCGTAAATGAAAATGAATAAGAGTGAATTTCCCCCAGGATGGGACGAACAAAGAGTTAAAAATCTACTTGATTATTACGAAAAACAAACAGAAGCCGAAGCTGTAAGAGAAGACGAGTCAGCATTTGAGAATGACGAGCAAACAATGATCCAAATTCCTACTGCATTAGTAGATGTTGTTCGAGAGTTAATTATTAAGTATCAAAATTATCCAACAGAGACGTAGAAAATTCACATCCATAAGTTAACACGCAATTCAGATTGAATATGAGTAATAAATAAGAGGGTCGCACTACAATCGTTTCGCAATTACTGATATGTGGGTTTAAATGCTGAACCGCTTATCTCTATTTTTATCAAATTACCTTAGTTTTTCAAACAATTATTATTAATAATCATTCCCAACCTAGCTGTTTCTTTGCTTCTTCCCAACTAACTGTTTTTCCTTCTCTATCTTCTTTAATTCCTTTTTTTAATTGATTGGTAAATTCTTCATCAGCTAGAATACTGATAGTTTCTACCAAAGATTCATATTGTTCGTAACTAAGAGCTACCATTACAGGTTTTCCCTGGTCAGTAATAATTATTGGTTCGTTGTCTAACTTTTCGGGTAGTTCGAGAAGTCTTTCCCTTTCTGAAGCAAGGTTAATAAACTTAGACATTTCTAATTGTTCTCAATTTATTTTTAACAAAACAACAATATTTTAGCATATTTTAGCTAAAATTAGAGACAGAAAATTGATAAGTAATCCTCTGTCTCCATCAAGCTAATTACTACTTTCTAGCACTAATATTTCCTTTCTTTTGGCTCAAAACGATTGATAACTACCGAAACATAATTAATATCAATCCCAGCCGGGGAATAATAGGCAAAAGTATGCTTGAGAAACTGCTCATCATTACGTTGCGGATAATCTTCTCGCGAATGTGCGCCGCGACTTTCTTGGCGGTTCAAAGCAGAGGAAAGAATAATTTCCCCGACGATAAATAAATTCCGCAGTTCCAGGGCTTCAATTAATTCAGTGTTCCAACAATTGTCTCGATCGTCGAGGTAAAGATTGGCAAATTGTTGCTTTAATTCTTGCAGTTTTGCTAATCCTGATTGCATCGTCGCTTCATCGCGAAAAACACCGCAATATTGACTCAAACAATCTTGGAATTCTTGACGTAATTGCGCGAGACGCATTGTACCTTTTTGGTCGAAAAGAGTTTGGATGCGAGATTTGTTGGTTTCGAGATACTTTTGAGAATCGATTTCGGGTAATTTGCGGTTTTGGACGTATTGCGCGATCGCCGCACCCACTCTTCTCCCATAAACCACACATTCCAACAACGAATTACTTCCCAGCCGATTTGCCCCATGTACCGAAACACAAGCGCATTCTCCCGCCGCGAAGAAACCCTCCACTAAATTATCTCCACTTTGTCGTACTCGTCCGTCAGTATTCACAGGTATCCCACCCATCGAATAATGCGCCGTCGGACGTACTGGCATCGGTTCGTGTACCGCATCAACGCCTACCAGTCGGTGGGCTTCTTCCCAACAAAAAGGAACCCGACTCATAATTTTTTCCTTACCCATGTGGCGCAAATCTAAGTAAACACAAGGACCACCCGCTTTCCCATCCGGATACACACCTCGCCCAGCCCGAATTTCTAAAGTTATCGCCCTGGAGGTAATATCACGCGGCGCAAGTTCCATTTGTTTCGCGGCGTAATTTTCCATAAATCGGGAACCTTCGCTGTTAATTAAATATGCCCCCTCACCGCGAACGGCTTCGGAAATTAACACTCCTACCGGATACAAACCTGTGGGGTGAAATTGGACAAATTCCATATCTTCCAAAGGTAATCCCGCCGCCGCCGACATCGCTAAACCGTCGCCTGTGGAAGCATAGTCGTTGGAAGTGGTATTGAAAACTCGACCATAACCCCCTGTGGCGAACATCACTGCTTTCGCCCGGACAACTTCAACCTGTCCGTCGAGAATGCGATACATAACGATACCTTTCGCCTCGTTTTCTTCGAGGATTAGTTGCATCACGTACCACTCGTCGTAAACTTGGACTTGGTTGCGGCGCAGGTTATTCACCAGTTCGTGTAAAATCGCGTGACCTGTTTTATCGGCGGCGTAGCAGGTGCGTTTGTGGGAGTGTCCCCCGAAGGCGCGTTGGGCAATTTTGCCGTCGCTGAGACGGGAGAAGAGTACGCCCATGTGTTCGAGGTCGATGATGACTTCTGGGGCTGATTTGGTGAGGATTTCTACTGCGTCTTGGTCGGCTAAATAGTCGGAACCTTTGACGGTATCGAAGGCGTGGGCTTCCCAGTTGTCTTCGGGATCGACGTTTTTTAGGGTGGCGGCGATTCCTCCTTGGGCGGCGACGGAGTGGGAACGGATGGGGTGGGTTTTGGCGACGAGGGCGACATCGATGCTGGGGTCGCTGCGTTTGATTTCTAGGGCGGCGCGACATCCAGCTAATCCGCCGCCAACGATGATTACGTCGTGTTCGATCATTTGGTTTGTTTTTGTTGGTTTTTTACTATGGTGACTTTTTTTCGCGCCTTTGCGCCTTTGCGCGAAAATTATAGTTATTTTTTGGCTACAACTGGATGAAAAAAATTAGGCAAATGGCGAAAAATAGTTGACAAATATCTGAAAATGTGTTATTTTGATAATGGGGAATAGTGGCTGCCCTGTAGGGGTACTGATTCATGGAAACATATACAAAAATACTCGAATTTTGGTTTGGTAAGCCCGGTACAGAAAGTTATGGAAAACAGCGTCAAGAATGGTTTGTGAAGAAAGATGAATTTGACCGAGAAGTGCGATCGCGTTTCCTCGATACTTATCATCAAGCAGCCGCAGGTGAACTAGATGAGTGGAAAAATAATCCTGAGAGTTGTTTAGCGTTAATTATCATCTTCGATCAGTTTTCTCGAAATATGTTTCGCGGTCAACCCCAAGCTTTTGCTACTGATGAAAAAGCCTTAGATTTGGCAAAATATGCAGTAAGCCAAAATTACGACAAGGAATTATTACCCGTACAGCGTTGGTTTATTTATCTTCCTTTTGAACATAGCGAAAATCTGGCAGACCAAGAAAAATGTTTAGAATTATTTTCTAGTTTGAAATCTGACCCAGAAAGTGCAAGTAGCATCGACTACGCGGAAAGACATTATCAAATTATTCAAAAATTTGGGCGCTTTCCCCACCGCAATTCTATTTTGGGAAGAGAAAGTACCCCAGAAGAGATAAAATTTCTGCAAGAACCTGGTTCTAGCTTTTAGAATTAACTTTTGCTTTTGGTGTGGAAAGTTGATTTACTTCTCATCAATATAAACTTCGTTTTGTAATTTGATAAGCGAGTTATCAAAAGCTTGAGACGCTTTCCCTCACGTAACTCTGTTCTCGGTAGAAAAAGTTGGAAAGAAGAGATATAATTTCTGCAAGAACCTCGTTCTAGGTTTTGAAAATTTCTTAGCATTGTCAGACAAAAAAATTATTTATGTCTAACCAAGAAAAACTTCGTTCCCTACTTCTAAATTTAGATAATCGTAGTTATAAAGCTTACAAAGATATCAAAGGAAGCTACAACTTTCCTAACTTTACCTTAATTATCGATCATGTTCAAGGAGATCCTTTTGCGGCACCGAGTAAAGTTCGCGTCAAAGTACCACAAACAGTAGCAAGTTTTCCGGAACAACTTTATAGTTGCCGGAGTCGAGAAATTGCTTTAAGAGATTATTTAATTCGTCAATTCGACCGAGTTGCGAAAGAAATTAGCGGAAAACGAGGTACAGGAAAAAGTGGTTTAATTGCGATTACTCGTTATGGACAAGAAATCTTAGAACGAACTGCGGCTTTTGTGAATAAAAAAGAAGTAGAAGTTCGTTTTGTTGTTGGTTTACCAGCCCAAGGAAGAAGAATTTTAGGTCGTCAAGCGGCAGCAATGTTATGTGAAGATATTCCCGAAATTGTTGCAGCTTCTTTGTTATATGATTCTTTAGATAAATCAGCGATTCAACAGCAAGTTGAAACAGGAGAAGATGCCGACTGGTTACGTCAACAATTACCAGAAAATAACTTAGTTGCTTTTATCGCTGATGGAGCAATTTTACCACGACGTAGTGGTGTAGACGATCGCCCGTTACAAGACGAAGTAATTCTGTTTCAGTCACCAGAATCTTTGCGAGTTGAATTTACTTGTCCGAATCGAGGTAAAATAACTGGAATGGGTATTCCAGCAGGAATTAATTTAATTGTTGGTGGCGGATATCACGGCAAATCTACTTTATTGCAAGCGATAGAAGTCGGAGTTTATAATCATTTGCCGGAAGATGGCAGAGAATTTGTGGTAACAGATCCGGCAGCAGTTAAAATTAGGGCAGAAGATGGACGAAGTATTGCGGGTGTGGATATTTCTCCGTTCATTAATCAATTACCACAAGGACGTTCAACGACTAATTTTACGACAGCAAATGCGAGTGGAAGTACGTCCCAAGCAGCAAATATTATTGAAGCATTAGAAGCCGGGGCAAAATTATTATTAGTTGACGAAGATACTGCCGCAACTAATTTTATGATTCGCGATCGCCGAATGCAACAACTGATCTCGAAGGATAAAGAACCAATTACGCCATTTATCGACAAAATTCAGCAACTTTACGCTGATTATGGGGTTTCGACAATTTTAGTTATGGGTGGTAGCGGCGATTATTTTGATGTCGCTGATACTGTCATCGCGATGGATAATTTTTCTCCCCACGATGTCACTAGCAAAGCGAAAGCAATTGCGCAAGAATATGTTACCGAACGTAATGCCGAAGGAGGACAAAAATTTGGTAAAATAACTTCGCGGATACCTTTACCAGAAAGTATTGACCCCAGTCGGGGACGGAGGGCGGTAAAAGTAAAAGTACGCGATGTGGATGAAGTAGCTTTTGGGACAGAAGATATTGATTTAAGTGCAGTTGAACAAATAGTAGATTCGGGGCAATTGCGCGCGATCGCGGCGGCGATCGTGTATGCTAAACAAAGATATTGCGATCGCCAAAACGATCTGCCGACAATCTTGGATTTAGTGATTAACGACCTCGAAAACCAAGGATTAGATGTAATTACCGACTATCCTCAAGGAGATTTAGCTTACTTCCGTCGTTTTGAATTAGCGGCGGCACTGAATCGTTTGCGGAGTTTAGTAGTAAAATAATTGCCAAGGGTTTTAGTTATATTTATCTTATTGGCTAAAGCCGAAAGATCGAAAAACGATCGCTAAAAATTTATTTACAAATTGAGGGTGATTGAAAATAATCGACACCGCGATATTTTAATTTAATAATCGGCAATAATGGCATTGATAAACGCTGACGAATTTGGTAAGATACGCCCCGATAAGTAAGCAAAATATCACTTTCGGGAGTGTTGAAAACCACAGAGGGAAACTCTAAACCAAGGCTGCGAGAAGAGAGAGACATAACTTTTCTAGTTGACTCAGTTGCTACTTTTAATTATTACAGTTGGATTTTCCACTCTTCAGTGAGATAAATCCGGAAAAAGTGATAAATTCGTCAACAAAAATTGTGTGTTCAGTTAGCTTTTAAAGTGAGATAATAGTAAGATTCCGGTGACTTGTATCACTGCGAAAATAGAATTGCGAAGATCGGGAGTCGAAATTGTGGCAAATCAACTTGAAGCCTTTTGGATGCCATTTACTGCTAATAGGCAGTTTAAAGCCAAACCGCGTCTCTTGGTAGGTGCAAAAAATATGCACTATACTACTGAAGATGGAAGAAAAATTCTTGACGGAACGGCAGGTTTATGGTGTGTAAATGCTGGTCATTGTCGCCCGAAAATTGTTAGCGCAATTCAACAACAAGTTGCTAATTTAGATTATGCACCACCGTTTCAAATGGGACATCCTGGTGCATTTGAACTAGCAGAAAGATTGATTAAAATGGTTCCGGGAGACTTCGATCGCGTTTTTTATGGCAATTCCGGTTCCGAAGCGGTAGAATCAGCATTGAAGATCGCGATCGCCTATCATCGCGTCAGAGGAGAAGGAACCCGTCAGCGTTTAATCGGACGCGAAAGAGGCTATCATGGGGTAGGTTTTGGGGGAATTTCTGTCGGGGGAATTGCCAACAACCGCAAATTTTTTGGTAGTTTAATGACGGGAGTCGATCATCTTCCCCACACTCATAATTTAGAACAGAACGCCTTTACTCGCGGACAACCGCAGTGGGGAAGCCATTTAGCTGACGAATTAGAAAGAATTGTTACTTTGCATGACGCTTCGACAATTGCGGCGGTTATTGTGGAACCAGTAGCAGGTTCTACAGGTGTCTTAATTCCCCCAGTTGGTTACTTGAAAAGATTACGAGAAATTTGCGACAAATACGGGATTTTATTGATTTTTGATGAAGTAATTACCGGGTTTGGACGATTGGGAAAAAGCTTTGCTACGGAATATTTTGGCGTAGTTCCCGATTTAATTACTGTGGCAAAAGGGCTGACCAACGGGACAATTCCTATGGGCGCAGTTTTTGTCAAAAAAGGGATTTATGATGCCTTTATGGACGCAGCAGCCGAGAATGCGATCGAATTATTTCATGGGTACACCTATTCCGGACATCCCGTAGCTTGTGCCGCAGCAATGGCAACTTTAGATATTTATGAAACAGAAGGCTTATTTGCTCATGCGGCTAGTTTAGCTGATTATTGGGAAGAAGCAGTACATTCTTTGCGAAATTTGCCTCATGTAATTGACTTACGGAACATTGGTTTAGTCGCCGGAATTGAACTAGAATCTAGACCCGGAAAACCTGGTGAGAGAGGAAGGGAATGTTTGCAACTTTGTTACGAACAAGGATTATTAATTCGAGTCACAGGTGACATTATTGCCCTTTCGCCACCGTTGATAATTGGCAAAGAAGAAATTGAGCAAATGTTTGGTATTTTAGGGAAAGTTTTGCGAGAATTGAATTAGCAGAGACGATGTTCTCGTCTTTCTAGCTGATGAGAAAGATCATTTTTATTAGTAATGCCCGATTGTCCCCATTGTCAACAACCTGTAGATCGTGAGGCAGTGAGTTGTCCTCATTGTCAGGCGACGCTGAAAGCTTATGGTCATCCTGGGATTCCCTTACATCAAGCCACAGCAGGAGACTATTTATGCGATCGCTGTCTTTATCATGAAGATGACAGTTGTAACTTTCCTCAACGTCCTTATGCAAAAACTTGTACCTTATTCCGCGATGCCAACGAACCCTCAGAATTAAATTCATCTCGCTATCAACCTGGAGGAATCACTGGATTAAAATTGTGGTTCAAACGCAATCTAGGGATCTTACTTTTAGTCAGTTTAATTCTTGTTAGCATCTTGATAGCTTTGAATTAAGTCTTCACTATAAACTGGTAAATCAAACCAAAAAGTTGTCCCAATTCCGACTTCACTGACTAAATGAACAGTTGTATTGTGCTTTTCGATAATATTACGCACAATTGAAAGTCCCAAACCCGTTCCTTCCAAAGTATGAACGCGATTTTCTACCCGGAAAAAACGGTCAAAAATTGCTTCTTGGTCTTCCTTATCAATCCCAATACCTGTGTCAGAAACTTCAATGCGGATCTTTTCAACTTCTTCCAAATGAGAAACCATCGGGTCAAGTTGATAAGCGCGAATAGTTATTTTTCCTCCTGCTTCAGTGAACTTCAAAGAATTCCCTACCAAATTAGCTAAAACTTGTAACAATAAATCATAATGACCTAAAACTGGGGGTAAATCTGGGGCAATTTCTTGAATTAATTCAATTCCCTTATCTTTGGCATTCAGTTGATAAGTACGCAGCGTTTGTTCAACCGTTTGCAATAAATCTACTGCCCCTAAAACATAAGCGCGACTGGATTCCAGACGAGACAAATCAAGAACATCATTAACCAAACGAGTTAAGCGATCGGTTTCGTGATTAGCAGTATCGAGAAATTCTCGTCTTTCTTGTTCGCTAAGGTCTTCGCCGTATTCGTAAAGGGTTTCAATAAAAGATTTAATATTAAATAAAGGTGTTCTTAACTCATGGGAAACATTACTAATAAATTGGCTTTTTGCTTCATTTAATTGAACTTCGCGAGTAATATCTTGTACCGTCATCGCAATTCCTTTTGTCGTTTCGGTTCTTTGGTCGAGAACTTTAATTAAAAGAATGCGGACAGTGCGTTGAGTTGGTTCAGTTAAAGTGAGGCGAAATTCGCCAATTTCCGGAAGCCGCGAGTGATGTTTACTTTCATCATCAGCAAAAGCTTCTTTTTCGGTTATAAAAGTTTCGCTAGTGGCAAATTGATAAAGAGGTTTGGTCAGTTTAACTGTCAATGAAGCAGGTAAGTGATGCAGAACATTTTCCCCAACTACTGCTAAACCTTCCCAACCAAAAATTCGTTGTGCAGTAGGGTTAACTAAAATGACGTGCAAATCGGTATCGAGAAGTACAGCCCCATCAGCAATTGTAGACATCAAAGTTTCTAATTTTGCTTTTTCGGCGGTTAGTTCGTCGATATTTTGTTCTTCATAACTTTCTAACCTTTCTGCCATTTCATTGAAGCTAGAAATGAGTTCGCCAAGTTCTCCTTTAAAAGGTAAATCGATGCGCTGTTTAAAATTGCCAGCAGCGATATTTTTGACACCTAAAAGTAGCTCAGTTATCGGTCGAGTAATTGTGAGGGCGTTGAATACGGCACCTAAAATTACCATTGCCCAAATCGAGATAAAAACAGCGATCGTGACATCTCTAGTTAAGTGTGAGGAAGCAACGACAGTAGGATTAGCATTAATGCCGATCGCTAAAACTCCCAAATATTTTTTTTGAGAGTTGAGGGGGACAAAAACATCGGTAACTTGTCCGTCTGGGGTGAGATGCTGACGCACTAAAGGTAGTTCAGAAGATTTGGCGTAACTTTCTGGGAGTTGAATACGTCTTTCGATGGTCAAGGAATTTTGTACTTCTGCTTCCGAATAGGGAATGCCGTAGAAAATTTTGCCTGACTCATCGGCGTAGATCATATAGCGAACACTAGAGGTACTGCTGTAAAAGCGATTCGTAAAACGAGCTACTTCGGTTAAATTGCCTTCGGCGATCGCCGGAGCCACGTTTGCGGCAAGTAAAAGCCCTAAATCGCTGCCAAAGCGAGTATCATTCAGCCGTGCATCCTGTTGAATCGTATTCACAGCCCAAAATGTCAGACCACTCATTAATAAGGAAACAACTAAGGTTGCTGCCGCCATTAAGCGTGTCTGAAGGGTAAATTCGCTCCACCAACGAGCGATCGCTTCTCGGATACTTTTGAAGAGATTCAACAAGATAAATTCGCTAATCAAAAGGGAAAACTACAACAAACAGTTGAGAGCTAAAAAAGCTGACTCAATGCGTCTACCAATTATAGTGGATCGTTTGTAACTAACTGGCAAGAAAGTTACTATTTACCAATCGATGACCAATATCGCGTCGATAGTAAATTCCTTCAAATTGAATTTTTTCGATCGCTTGATAAGCTTTGCTTTGGGCTTGTGCAAAGTTTTCCCCCACTGCGGTAACATTCAGAACTCGACCACCGTCGGTCACAAGTTTTTGTTGTTTGAGTTTGGTTCCCGCGTGAAAAACGATCGCCTCCAAATTTTCTGCGGCTGCGATTCCGGCGATCGCCAGTCCTTTTTGGTATTTGCCTGGGTATCCTGGGGAGGAAGCGACGACGGTAATGGCGCTATCTGGTTTCCACGCGATCGCTGGTTGTTCGGCTAGTTTCCCTTCGCAACAAGCGATTAACAGTTGATCCAAAGGGGTTTCAAGCAAGGGTAAAATTGCTTGAGTTTCCGGATCGCCGAAGCGACAGTTAAATTCTAAGACTTTCGGGGTTCCATCTGGAGTAATCATTAATCCGGCGTAAAGTACCCCTCGGTAATCGATTCCCCGTTGTCCTAAAGCTGCTACTGTGGGCTGAAGAATTTCTTGCTCGATGCGAGCCATTAATTCTGGAGTTACAATCGGTGCGGGGGCATAAGCACCCATTCCGCCAGTGTTTTCTCCAGTATCTCCTTCGCCGATGCGTTTGTGATCTTGGGCGGGAAGTAAGGGACGAACGGTTTTTCCGTCGGTTAAGGCAATTACCGAAACTTCTTCACCTGTTAAATATTCTTCCACCAATACCTTACTAAAGCCTTTTTGGAATAAAGAGGCGATCGCGTCGGTGGCTTCGGGAACAGTTTGCGCGACGATGACTCCTTTTCCGGCGGCTAAACCGTCGGCTTTAATCACAATCGGCGCACCTTGTTTCTCCACGTAGGCGATCGCTGCTTCGGCTTCGCTAAACATTTCTGCTTGGGGAGTTGGGATATTTGCCGATAACATTAACTCTTTCGCCCAAGATTTACTCGCTTCAATTTGCGCCCCGGCTCGATCTGGACCGAAGACCATGACGTTGAATTCTTGCAGATAATCAGCGATTCCTAACGAAAGCGGCAGTTCCGGACCGACAACCACTAAAGGAATTCCGTGTACTTCTAAAAATCGGGATATGCCCTCAAAATCGTCTACTCGTAAGGGTAAATTTTTACAACCCTCCATTGTTGCTGTACCGCCATTTCCAGGGACACAGTAAACCCCGTTAATGCGCTTCGATTGTAGCAATTTCCATGCTAAGGCGTGTTCGCGACCACCACTGCCGACTACCAAAACCTTCACGTTAGTCTTGCACTCCCGTAGTTATTTTGACTAATAAACAAATGCTTTTCATTATCCCACAATCTTCTCGGTAATTAAGATTTAATTAAGATTAGGGATTAGACCTGAACATTTCTAGCTATCTTTTAGCTGTTGATAACGCTGTTTAAATTCTTTTCGCTGTTTTTTGTGGTTGACTATCGGTTGGGGATAGCCGCAGCGATCGCAATCTGCCTCAGTTATTTTTCCACTCACCAGGCATTCTGTATCCACGGAACTGATTTCCGGTAGCCATTGGCGAATATACTCGGCTTCGGGGTCGTATTTCTGGGTTTGGGAATAAGGGTTGAAAATTCTCAGGGGTTTGGGGTCCATTCCCGATGAAGCACTCCATTGCCAACCGCCGTTATTCGAGGCTAAATCCCCGTCGAAAAGTCGCTGCATAAAGTATTTTTCGCCCCACTGCCAGTCGATCATCAAGTCTTTGGTCAAAAAACTCGCGACGATCATCCGACAACGGTTGTGCATCCAACCAACGGTATTTAGCTGGCGCATCGCGGCATCAACAATCGGATAACCTGTTTTCCCTTCGCACCAAGCTTGGAAGTGGGTTTCGGAGTTATCCCAAGGAAAATCTTCCCAGTATTCTCGATAAGGTCCCTCGGCAAGTTGAGGAAAGAAATACAGCGCTTGTTGGTAAAATTCTCGCCAAGCTAATTCTTTTTGCCAGGTTTGGATATTTGCTTCGGTTTCTTCGCTACGACTGTTACTGTAGGCTGCGGCTGCGGCTTCCCAAACGGTGCGAATCCCGATCGCCCCAAATTTTAAGGCGGCGCTGAGTTTTGATGTACCATCAAGTGCGGGAATGTCTCGCTGTTGCTGGTATTCGCCGATTAGTTTGTCGCAAAATTCTTCGAGTCTGGTTTGGGCGGCTTTTTCTCCTGGTTGTAGCAGTAATTCGTTGTCCCAAACGTAGCCTAAGTCTTTGGCTGAAGGTAGCGATCGCGCTTCGATCTTTTTTCTTTCTTTCTCGCTTAATCCCTTGACATCTGCTAGTTTTTGTGCAGGAGCTTCTTTGTGGTGACTCTGCCAATTTTTCCAGAAAGGGGTGTAAACCTTGTAAGGATCGTTACCCGATTTAGTCAGAATTGCCCCCGGAGGATGAAGTAATTGATCCCAGAAATTTTCCACAGCAATTCCTTTTTCTTTCAAGGCTTCTCTGACTTGGCGATCGCGTTTTTTGGCATAAGGTTCCACATCCCAATTCCAATATACCGCTTTGGCGCTCACCGCTACGGCTAACTTCGGGATTTCTTGGCTTGGTTTCCCTTGTAAAATTAATAACTCACTCCCCGCTTGTTGATAACTTGCTTGTAATTCTGATAAGCAACCAACCAAATATTTCACTCTTGCGGGGGCAACATCGTCTGCTTCTAAAATACCAGGATCGAAACAAAAAACACCGACAATTTTATTAGTTTCTTTTCGGGCTGCTGCTAATCCCAGATTATCAGTAATCCGTAAATCTCGCCGATGCCAAAATAAAATTAATTCAGACATGAAATCAATTCAAACAGTAGTTATTTATTTATAAT
>JAWQFW010000049.1:241-25403 GCA_035968095.1 Oscillatoria sp. PMC 1068.18 | reverse complement strand
CCAATTCCTCCAATTCCTCCAATTCCTCCAATTCCTCCAATTCCCCCAATCCCCAATCCCTAATCCCCCATATTTTCCCAGTTTCGCTTAGGTAAATGTAAAGTGAAACAACTACCTTTTCCTGGTTCGGAAGTAGCCGTTAAATCGCCACCGTGTAACCTCGCTAATTCACGAGATAAAGCTAAACCTAAACCTGTTCCTTTATGTTTCTGGTGCAAATGAGTTTGAATTTGACGATAGGGTTCAAATAATGTTTTTAAGTCAGTTTCGTTAATCCCAATCCCGGTATCAATCACTGAAAAGAGGAGCATTTCTGCTTCTTGGTTTACTTTCATAATTACCGATCCGGCTTCAGTAAATTTAACTGCATTAGAAAGTAAATTTACCAAAATTTGCTTTAATCTTCGTTGGTCGGCAACACAGATGCCAATTTCGGGATCGATTTCTAAATTTAATTCTAAATTCCCTGCTATCGCTTTTTCTTGAACTACTGACATTGATGCCAAACAAACTTCTTCTACTGGTACGGTTTCGAGAAATAATTCTTCTCTTTTCGCTTCAATTTTCGATAAATCTAACAAGTCATTAATTAAGGACAAAAGATGATCGCCACAAGAATGTAAAGCGTTCATATATTCCATTTGTTTGTCGTTTAGGGAACCATACAGTTGATCGATCAAAACGCGAGAAAACCCTAAAATTCCCGTCAAGGGTGTACGCAATTCATGTGTCATCTGGGAGAAGAAAATACTTTTTGATTGATTGTTTTCTTGCTCCTGTTGCTTGATTTGTGCTTGTAGCTGAGAGTATGCTTGAGCATAGTCGAGAGCGATCGCAGTTTGGTTGGCGATTGTTTCCATTGTTGCAATTTCCTCTTGACTAAATTCCCTTTCTCTGCTATCTAATTGCAAAACAAAACCACCAATAAAGCGATCGCGTAACAAAATTGGAATCCAAACCAAACCCGTTTTTTGCGGCGTTTCTGGTTCTTCTGTCACTAGAGACAGAATTAAATTAAATTTAGGATAACCTGCACTATTAGTAACTTGAGACACTTTTCCTAAGCGAAACTGAGAGTTATCCTCAAATAATTCTGGACATTGAGAGGGAGAAATTTTTTCTCCGAGGAGAGTCGGAATTTGCTGATTTTTGCGCCAATCTTGACAAAACTGAAATTCGCCGTTATTTTCAGTAAAAATAATTACCCGATCGATTTCAAAACTTAGTCCAATTTGTTGCGTAATTTGCTGTAAACTTTGTTCTGGGGGAAGATTAGAATTTACCAGCTTACTAATTGCCGCAATGAGTTTTTCCCGTTTAATTTTACCTTCTAATTCAGCAGAAAGTTCTTGTTGAGAAATTGCCAGCGCCCATTGCACAGCAATCCCTTCAACAACATCTAAGGTACTTTGATTCCATTCCCTGTGGCGATCGCTATAGTAAAGCACAATTATACCCAGATTTAACTGTAGAGATAAAACGTAATTTTCAATTCCTGCCTGCTTTAACTGTACTCCAACTTCTTGTCCCAAAGCTTGAGTAATCAAGATTAAAGGAACTCCGGGTTGAAAATCTTCTAAAATAGCGAATAAATTCAGTAAGGAAGTAAAGTTTTCTTTTGCCGTGTAAGAATACAAGATGGCATGATAACACTTATTTTGCAGATAAAATTGACTTGCTAGTTGAGGTGTAGCCACATCGTAAGTATAGTTAATTCGATCTGCTGTCAAGATCTCAGCGATCGGACTGACATCAGAAATTGTTTCTGCAACAATTAATAAATGCACCTTTGGTGCTAGTTGCGAAGTTAATTGAGGCTGGAGCATTAGCCAAGAGCAATCTAACATAAAATACCTCTCTTAATCTTAAGAGGTGAGCAATACTAATTCGACCGGATCGGGAAAATTAGCAATAATCAAAGCGAATTGATTTCAAGTTTAGCTACTTATTAACTAACAATGACATCCCCCCAGAGAGCAAATTTTATCTAAAATCAAAACTGACGGCGAGAGAAAATTACAATGGCGATCGCCAGTAAGACTACTGTATAAACTAACCCATAAAGGGCATCGCCTAGCAAATCTGGCACTGGTGGCAATAAACCGTAAACTGCCTCGTTTCTGAGATTTAGTCTCGATAAATCAGGTAAAACTAAATACAGACCAGAGGTAAAAAATTGGATACTTTCATTTTCGCTAAGATTGCCTAATTCTACCAAATCGCGGCTGAAATGTCCCATCAAATAAATTCCGAAAGTGAGTAAAGTGGCTAACAGGGAACTGGTAAAAACACCAAACACTATTGCCGCCGCTACTAGCAAAATCAATTCCAGGAACAAATAAACCATTGAGACAACGATACTACCCAGAGGGAAAGTAATCTGTCCCCAAACTAACAATCCGAAATAAATTAGCGTCATCACGGTTACTAATACCACCAAAACACCTGCGAGTCCGAGATGTTTGCCGATAATAAACTCCGCCCGACTAATCGGTTTAGGAATTAGTACCAAAACAGTACGTTTTTCAATTTCTTTATTAATCAGTCCAGTTCCCACAAAAATTGCGACTACGGCGCTTAATAAGGCGATCGCCGCTAAACCGAGATCTAAAAATATTTTATTTTCTGTGGTGGCGGCAATTTCCGGTAACAAGCGTAGGGCGATCGCCAGTAACAAAGCAAAAAACCCAATTAAATACAAAACGCGATCGCGAATCGTTTCCTGAAATCCATTAGTGGCGATCGCCCAAATTCTGACTATATTCATCTTTCCTTCATTATCGATCCACTTTTTGGCAATTTTGCGGCGATCGTCTTTCCTTCACTCACGATCCCATCCTTTGATAGTTGTCTCTTCACAGTCAACATATTTGGCTACGATAGTTTCTGACAAATCCTCACTAATTTCCTCACTGATTTCCTCACTGATTTCCTCATCCAAATCGGCACTTGGTAAGATCGGACTAATTTCACAAGTCCTTTCTATATAATACTGTTCTGGTTCCGAACGCGGTCCCTCCCAAACGATCCGAAAAACTAAACTATCTTCTGACTGAAACGCTGGTTGGTTTTGCTCAATTTTCCACAAATCATTTTCGGGGCTTGGAGGTAAGTTTCGTTGTACTTCGGCGATCGTTGCTTGGAGACGTTCGGCTTTTCCCGGTTCACTCAGCCACTCTTGAACTTCTGTCCAACTTTTTCCGGTAAATCTTTTATTTAATTCTGCCTCAATTAAATCTAAAATAATTAATCCTCTTGGTAAGGTTTCTCCTGGCAAATTAAACCTCGTCAAAAAAGCACTTCCCTGAAAATTGTCAGCCACAATTGTCGGATAATTTCCCAACCAACCTTGAGTGATAAAAAAGAATTGAATCCAGCAACTAATAACTAATTGACTACCAACTAAAATTACAATCTTTTGTCTCTCCGCCCCCGGTGGAGAACGAAAATTAAACTTTTTATCGAAAAAAGAACTCGAACAAGCAATTAATGCTGAAAGGGGAGGCCAAACTATCCAACCAACTGCTTCCAAATCATCTGTTAAATCCCCAAAGATAAATAAACAAACCAAACCTCCGATCAACCAAGGTCCAAAAGTCCAAGAATTTTCTTTCGCAATCCAACTAACACCAATAATTAAAAATATCCAACCCCAACTAGAAATAAATTCACTCGTGAGATTAGTTGCTAACCAAGACATCAAAGCTGAAAATAAACTTAGCAACAGCATGGTTTGCCAGGAATAAGCACGAGGAGGCTTCATGCCCTTTTCAATTGCTACCCAGATATTGTTAAAAGTTTTCATTACCATTGTCTTTATTTACCCAATTTGGAGAAGAAACAAAATTGCTAAAATCATTGTATAACTAAATCCATTTGCCATAATAATAGCTGAGACTTTGCTCGGTTCAGTTTTGAGTAGCGCAACGGTAATTCTTTTTTTGAGGACAACTGGTTTTCCTGATGCTTTGGGGTCTTTTTTGTGTTCTTCAGAAGTTTGTAGTAAGGCTTCTAATATGTCAAGTAATTTTAGCTCTATTAC
This sequence comes from Oscillatoria sp. PMC 1068.18, assembly GCA_035968095.1. Classification (GTDB taxonomy): domain Bacteria; phylum Cyanobacteriota; class Cyanobacteriia; order Cyanobacteriales; family SIO1D9; genus IIICB1. The sequence goes on along the minus strand of JAWQFW010000049.1, from coordinate 21,361 downwards.
ACAAATTAAGAAAAAGAAGATTACGCAACTGAGTAAAATTGTTTGGTAGATTGACCAAATTTCAGCAGGTTTGATATAAAAGTTATTGAAGTAAACAAAACTGACAAAGTTTAATTCAAGAAACTTGTTTTCGGAAAAGGGAAGTAGGAAAAATATTAACCAACCAATGACTGTAGAATAGAGATTGATTGACAGTGAGTATTCGATTGAGGTTTTCCGAGTTAGATTTAGTTTATTACGCAACACCAAGGCTTCGATTGCAATAGTAACTAACAGTAAGACCGATTGCATTAAAATTGTTGGTAATGGCAAAGTTAAAGATAGCATGAGTTTGTCTCCGAACTGGATCTTTTTTGCTTTTGGTTTGGGAACATTTTTTCAGTTATTTGTTCAGGAAGTTATTGATTGGTAACTTTGATTTGACAAGCTTTTCAGATTATGCTAAATTAGCAAATGGTTAATTTAACATACTCGTTTTTGACGCTATTTTTGTTAATTGAAAAAAATAAATTAGAGTGAATGTTTGTTTTTCCAATATGAAAAAGGGGGCTTGGAGGTTTTTTTGAGAAAGTAAGTTGAAATAACTTAAATATTTTAGTTTGCTGGTGAGGAAAGAAAAAAAAATGGATGAAAAAGCATCAAGAGTTTGCTTTTCTAGACAAATTAGCAACAAAAATAAACATTGAGAGTTTATTTATGCTTATGGAATAATAATATCATCAGATTTTCAGCATTGATTTAAGTGAACGTATAAGTGAAAAATTATCGTACTCGTGGGATTAGCGCAGTAGCGCTAGCGAGTTAGGGAAAGGGGAAGAATGACGAGAAACGGGATTGGAATTCGTACTGCACAAGCAAAATCGGAACGTTTAAGTGGGCAGATTCATGTTTATGATGGATTAGGGAAAGGTAAATCTCAAGCAGCTTTGGGAGTAGTGTTACGTTCGATTGGTTTAGGAATAGACAGGAAAGTGGGAAGTCGAGTTTTGTTGCTGCGGTTTCTCAAAGGTCCGGGGCGGGTTTATGATGAAGATGCCGCGATCGCCGCTTTACAACAAGCTTTTCCTCATTTAATTGACCAAGTACGCACTGGTAGGGCAGAATATTTTACGAAGGAGGAAACTAGCCGTTTCGACCGTCTGGAGGCTCAACGGGGTTGGGATATTGCGAAAGGCGCGATCGCCTCTGGGTTATATTCGGTAGTTGTCCTCGATGAGTTAAACCCAGTGTTAGATTTGGGTTTACTTTCCGTGGATGAAGTTATCAACACTCTGAAAAATAAACCCGAAGAGTTAGAAGTAATTGTAACTGGGCGGGCGACACCCACACAATTACTCGATTTAGCAGATTTACACTCAGAAATGAAACCCCACGCTACCCCAGATTCCGCCGTAGCCGGGATTGAGGTTTATACTGGTGCAGGTAAAGGTAAGTCTACCAGTGCTTTAGGAAAAGCGCTACAAGCAATTGGACGAGGTATTAGTAGCGATAAATCCCACCGAGTTTTGATTATGCAGTGGCTCAAAGGCGGCGCAGGTTATACTGAAGATGCAGCGATCGCCGCTTTACGCCAAAGTTATCCCGATTTAGTCGATCATCATCGTAACGGCAGAGATGCGATCGTGTGGCGGGGACAACAGCAAGAAATTGACTATGTAGAAGCAGAAAGAGGTTGGGAAATTGCGCGTGCGGCGATCGCCTCTGGATGTTATAAAACTATTATCCTCGATGAACTAAACCCCGCAGTTGATTTAGAATTATTAGCTGTAGAACCCATTTTACAAACTTTACTCCGTAAACCGCCAGAAACAGAAGTAATTATTACTGGTCGTTGTCTCCAGCAACCTGATTATTTTAACCTCGCCAGTGTCCATTCGGAAATGATTTGTCATAAACATTACGCCGACCGAGGTGTAGATTTAAAACGAGGTGTAGATTTTTAGTTACTTAGAAAATACTCCAGATTTTATCTAGAAATTTTGGCTACAAAATCGGGTACAAATGGATGATGTGTCGCTAATATTTGTCGATGTCAATAATCTCAAATCTAGAGTGGAACGCTCTCATTACCAAATTATCTGGCTGTCCAAATTGTAGAATTGTGTTTAAAATTTAGCGATCGAAGGTGACATTGCTGAATTCATTTTTCAGGATTGATTGAATTTGGGTAATGACGAGATTAGCATTCTGAGTAGTAACAGCTTCACCACCAGTCAGAGTCGCGATCGCGCTAAAGGCTTCGTTCGTCCATTCGCCGCCAACTTACGAATCTGACTTTGCCTCCGACTCAAATTATCCGTCAAAGGATAGATGCGAGTCACAAAAGAAGTCTCCTCCGGTGGATGATCGCGATCTTCCACCAAACCCACTTGCAGATCGATCTTATTATCATTTTAGAGCGTATTTATTGCCTCTAAAAGTTGCTGTTGGGCTACCCGGATAAAACCACCCATACTCCCCGTCGTATCAACATAATTAAAACCCTTCATCAAATATACCTCCTCCCGAAATATCTCAGCCAAACCTTTTTTTATCTAACTAAAAAACAAGACCAACCTAAGTTAAAATAAAATCAAAACTAGCTATTTTTTCTTACTTTCATGCAACTCGAAGATTACTTTTACTTTCTTTCCACCGACGACATTCGTATCAAAGGACATCGCCTTAGCATCGATAACGTATTAGAATATTTTCTCGACGGATATACACCAGAAGAAATTGCTGCTATCTATCCAGAATTACCACTAGAAAAAATTTATGCCACAATCACCTATTATCTACACAAGCGGTCGGAAATTGACGCTTATCTCCTCCGTTTGCAGCAATGGCGAGAAAAACGCTATCAAAAATCGTTAGAAAATCCCTCACCAGTAGCACAACGCATCAGAAAAATTAAAGCACAACGACTTAATTAAAAAGTGAAAATTCCTTTTCTCCTTAATGAAAAATTTATCACCTCGGCTCAAATAATTTCCTGTAGAGACGTTGCAGGCAACGTCTCTACTTTGCCATCTAAAACACCTACTTATCCTTCCTTTCCGGCAAAGGAACATCCATAATTTCCATCAACAACTCCAAACGAGAGGGACGAGATAACATCGGAATCAAGTTCGGCAAAGAATAGTAATCTCCCGCAAAAGTGAAAGTATCCACCTGCACCTGTCTTTCTTGTAACTTGGTTTCCATCCAATCGTAAGAAGAACCAACTTTAACAATCAAAACATTCGGTTTCACTTGTAATTCCTGACAATAAGCATCAAAAGCAACCCCAAAATAAGGCGCAGTATTTTCACCTTGGTCAGTTACCAGGATAATCTGCTCAACCACCTGCTTTCTCAAGCGCATCGCCTCAACACTACAGCCGATACTGGTTGCACCACCAGCGCTGACATGACGAAAAGCTTTTTCCCAGTCACTCAAATTGTTACCAGCAGCTTTCACCGGGTAAGGCATCGTATCGAAAGCATAAACAAACAAATCTGCCTCCGCAACCCCAGAAATCAAAGCAGCAATTTGCTTACCAATTTCGATCGCGCTTTCCATTGAGCTAGACTTATCAACAAGTAAAGCAGTGGGCTTTTTAATCGAACCACGCTTTTTCACTTGTTCATCCATCACTCGTTCCAGTTTTGCCGCCGTATCCGCATCTAACTGCGTAACATCAGCCGCAACGCGACTTTTCAAAGCCGAAACCCGCTTGTCAGACTGCGCTTTTTCCAACTTTTCATCGATTAACTGCTTCACTTGCGCGTTTTCCATCGCCCCTCGCTTTTGCAGCGATTTCAGGTTATTAATTACCTCTTGGGGAGACATAGAATTAATCAACGCCACCATTACCGTTGGTGTCATTTGCTTAATCGCACCGACAGCAATAGTATAAGGAATTTTGTGTTCGACAATTAGTTTTGCTTGTTCGGTAGGAGATTTCGCCTTCGCTAACTGCTTCAGTTGGAAACTCAAGCTATCCGCAGGCGGCTGATCTTTGAACAAAACCGCATCCGCACGCGCACCGGGCTTAATATGCAGCGTAGCATACAAGTGTTTCATTGACTTACGACCTCGCAGTGCCGCGCGATCGAAAAATTCCGGGTTTGCTTCGCGCTTGGTTAAATAGCGGCGGACAGCAGTACGCGCAGAACGTGGTACTTTATTTTTGTGAACCTTCATAAAGTCCACAATGCGGGCGACTTGATAAGGAGGAAATTCCTGCAAAACTACGAAACCCGCATCCCGGTGTTCGTCCAAACCGCTAGTCAGCAAGTTACCGATGAACACTTCTTTATGGTCGCGCACATCGCCGTTACGCTGATACCATACCGCCAAATGTCCATAAAAAATCGGGTCAAGTTCCACCATCATTTGATGTAATTCTGCTACTTCTTCCAGCTTGCGGTGAGGTGTAGTTAGCAAGCTGTTGAGCATTTCTAAGCGCAAGTCGCGTTCTGCTGTATTCATTTTTTTTACCTCCAAAATAATTAATATTTAAGCTTTCTTGGAGGCAAATGTCGCCACATCCTACGAACTAAATCTGGTGCTAATTTACCGCGCAAGTTAAAAACATTTCGTAGACAATGTATCTACTCGTTAGGGCGCGACGACAACTGCCAAAATTATTTAATTTGGTCACTTCGCGCAAGTCAGGAAAGCTGTTGTTCACACACGGGATTTGAACCCGCAAATGATGGAACCTAAATCCATTGCCTTTTCCATTTGGCTAGTATGTAAGCTTTTCTGGTGAGGGCGCGAAGTAAAATCAAATCTGGTTGATTAACTAGGTAAAGTTACGAAACATTCTCAGTTCAGTTTCGTGAGCTAAATTATCTCAATGATTGTCGATTATTGAGATTTTAGCTAGTTTTTTTAAGCTCATTTTCACACAAGTTAAAAAAGCTGTCTTAACTTTACGCCCGTCGTACACTAGCTTTTGCTAGCACTGGACACGCAAACTTCTTCTCGTGAGAGAGTCAGAATGATATCGCTAATTCGGTCGCCCGAATATCGCTACCTTAGGAGCGTTATTTTAGTTTGTAAGCTTTTTCGGTTGGGGTGCGAGATATTTTTTTTAGTTAAAATTTCGATGGTGTTTTCATTTTCTTTATTTTTATTTTAATTTTGTGTTTCATTTCATTTTTTTTAAGATGAAATAAACCAAATTGTTTGTTTGCTAGCTATATTTTTTCGTTTGTTTGAGCTACACTGAAATATTTTTCAGAATAACAGCAAAACTAACAATTTTGAAATGGTTAGCCCGCGCAAGTTAATAAAGCGATAAACAACAACCGTTGCTCTACCCAACTGAGCTAATTATCCCTTGGGACAATATAGGATTTGAACCTATGTCAAACAGTTCCTAAATGTGTGTAAGCTTTAGAGATTAGGGCGCGGGAGATAATTTTTTTTCAGTTCCAAGCTGCTCGGATTTTTCGAGATTTTATCTCACCACGTGCTAAACAACGAGGACAACCGCAAGGTTTTCTACTATGTGCAGTGGGGAAATATCGCCAACCAATTGTTTGTGGTAAATATTTGGTTTTGCGAATTTCTCTTGCTTGGATTTTTCGCGGAATAATTACTTCGTAGCCAAGAGTATTTTCTAGTTTCATCAAGAGTGATTTGGCTTCGTTTGCTGTCATTTCTTGATGTTTTTGATTGAAGTAACCGACTGAAACTATTTCGTTATTTGGGATGCGAAAGTAAATTCCGGAGATAGTTTTTGTGCCATCGCGTTTGAGTTCTCTTAACCATTGATGTGAGGTATAAAAGTTAGGTAATACTGGCATTGCGTAAACGCCGTTGTTACTAATTTTGATACCTGTTCGCAGAATTGATTTTAAGTTTTTTTCTGCGGTTAAATGGACAAAAGTGGTCATAAAATAGCTAGTTTAGGTGGAAGAAAAGGTTAGTTCGCGCAAGTTGATAAAGCTGTGGTTTCATACACGGGATTTGAACCCGCTACCATCTGAGTAATAGTCAGTTGCTCTACCTATGAGCTAGTATGTAAGCTTTGTCAGTTGGGGCGCGAATTAGTTTGCATGGAGCAAGAATTTTTTACTAATCTTGATGGAAATTTATCTGAGATTCTACTCCTTCGGAGAACGCTACGCGAACGCTTCGCTCAGAATGACAAATTTGACTTTTTTGGTAGTAGCTAAACTCTACCTAGATTTTTCGCTTTGCTCAGAATGACATAGGAACCTTTTTTATTTTTAGCTATTAAGATTATACTCCTTTGGAGAACGCTATACGAACGCTTCGCTCAAAATGACATTTAGGAATCTTTAGTTGTATTTCCGCACAAGTTGAAAAAGCTGTTTTTACATTTGACGCTCTTCCTTTGAGCTACAACGGCTTGTAGTGCCGTTGGTAGGAGTCGAACCTACAACCTCCCGTTTAGCAGACGGAAAATGTTTGTAAGCTTCCTCGGTTGGGATGCGGAAATTAAGTTTTTTACTGGTTAGAAAAAATTGAAATTGAGCTTAATTTTTTTTGATATTGCTATCTGAGATTAGAGCTTATTTCTAACCATAAACTGCTTCGGGACGAATGATTAAATCGCCACTTGGTCGTCTGTCAACGACGTATTCAGAAAAGCGATTTTTGTGAACGTCTAAATATTGGGCGAGACTATCTTTAATTTGGGTGTCGCTCATGGTATTTTTTAGGCGAAGTTGGTTTTCGCTGAGGTCGTAGGAGCGACCCTCGAAACGAACGTGAACCATGTTGTTACCTCCGTAACTGTTTTTTGGTTAAAATAAGACTGTTTTTTGGTGATGAGATTGCTTTATTTGCTAATAGTTTGATTAATCTTTATTGGTGATGGTTTTTAGCTTGTTTGCTTGTGCCACTAAATTAATACTACATACATAATACAAAAATGTCAAGGGATGAGGGAATTTTTTTTTGAGGTGGGTGTGAGAAGGGGGCAATGAGGCGATCGCAGGTAATAATAGCTCTAGAATCAGGCGAAATGAGGAGAAAGATTATTAAGATTGATTCCGAGAAAGAGAAAAAGCCGTCTTCACGTCGTCCGATCGCGGTAGACTTGTTTGCTGGTGCGGGTGGATTTTCCCTCGGAATTGAGCAAGCGGGGTTTGAAGTAGCAGTAGCGGTGGAGTCCGATCCTGTCCATGCGGCGGTTTATAGTTACAATTTTCCTCAAACTCAGGTTTTGTGTCGGGATGTCGCTAGTTTGGACGCAAGGGAAATAATCCAAGCTGTCGGAGGAGAAATCGATTTAGTGTTTGGTGGACCTCCTTGTCAGGGATTTTCGTCGATGGGTAAACGTAACCCAAAAGACGATCGCAATTCTTTAGTCTTTGCTTTCTGTCGTTTGGTGAAGGAATTACAGCCGCGTTATTTTGTGATAGAAAATGTCCCTGGTTTAAATCAGGGTAAACATCGGCAGATTTTGCGACGGTTGAAACATGATTTGAAAGACGCAGGTTACAAAATTCGAGAACCAGTACAAATTTTGAATGCGGCTGATTTTGGTGTACCGCAAAAGCGTAAACGGTTGTTTTTGTTAGGCTGGAGGTACAAAGAGAACGCTTTATTTTATCCTGAAACAGAGCCAAAAGAGAGAGTGAGTGTCAGAGATGCGATCGCCGATCTTCCCAATCTCGATGATTTACCTCAACTACTTCATACTGACGAAATCGAATTTAGATACAAACGCAACCTGAGTAATTATGTTAAAATTTTGCGAGAGTTAATTCCTGACCCTGACAATTTCGCTCATCGACGCATTTGGAAGCGAAGTTTGTTAACCAGTTCCCGACGCACTCAACACCAAACCCAATCCAGAGAACGCTTTCATTTGACGCAACCAGGAGAACTCGAACCGATCAGTCGTTTGCGAAAATTAGACTGGAATAAATGTTCTCACACTTTACGAGCGGGAACAGGTATCGAAAGAGGTAGTTTCACTTCGGCTCGTCCCTTGCATCCAGAAGGCGATCGCGTAATTTCAGTCCGCGAAGCCGCCAGACTCCATTCCTTTCCCGACTGGTTTCGCTTACACGCTACCAAATGGCACGGTTTTCGCCAAGTTGGTAATGCCGTCCCACCCTTGTTAGCCAGAGCATTAGGCGCGAAAATTATTATAGCTTTAGGAATTGTCCCCGTAGTCCCAAAGAAAAAAATTGCCCTCGGTGAGCTATCTTTATTGAGGTGGAATCAAAAACAAGCATGGTCTTACTGGGAGAAATTAAGCTCTGGAAGCTAAGTCTGAAGTGATTTTTGACAAATTTGAGCTTAACACCGCAGAAATCCCTTTTGAGAGAAAAAAACTGTAACGCACCCCCAAAAATCGGTCGAGTACATTATTAATGGAAACAACTTTGATTTACAACTTACAGTAGACAAAATGAACAAACCCAACTGGCGCAAGTTTGTCACCATCATCATAGCCACATTTTTAATTAGCGGGATCGCGGCGATCGCCTGCAACCCAATCACCCCCCGCGAAAACCTCAAAATAGCCGCCATTTCCGCACAAACCATCCCCCCAACCCTATTTGGAATGCACATCGAACATTCCTACAAAATCCCTTACCCAACCATACCCTTCGCCAGTTGGCGCTTGTGGGACGTACACACCGAACCATACAAACTCGTTTTCTGGCCCCATCTCGAACCCCAACCAGACAACTGGGACTTCACCGGACTCGATCAAATCGTCGAACTCGCCCAAAAACACCAAGTAGAATTAGTTTACACCTTCGGACTCACCCCAGACTGGGCAGCCACCAGACCCGAAGACCCCTCACACTACGGCGAAGCCCCCTCTCCCTCCGAACCCAAAAACATCGCCGACTGGCGCGATTTCGTCCAGACAATTGCCACCCGCTACAAAGGCAAAATTCGCTACTACGAACTCTGGAACGAACCCAACCTCAACTATTTCTACACCGGAACCATCGACCAAATGGTTACTCTCGCACAAGAAGCATACACCATCCTCAAACAAATCGACCCCGAAATTCAAGTCATTTCCCCCTCCGTCATCGCCACCCACGAATCTTGGCTAACCAAACCAGGCAACCAGTGGCTAGACGAATACTTTCGTAAAGGTGGCAAAGCCTACACCGACATTGTTGCCGCCCACTTTTATCTGCCCGCCGAAAACACTCCCGAAGACAGAATTAATCCCATTCAAGAAATTCAAGCAGTCATGGCAAAACATGAATTAACCGACAAACCCCTATGGAACACAGAAACAGGCTTCGGCAACCGCCAACAAAATCATTATTATTCCGATGCCGAAAGCCAAGCCTACGTTGCCCGATCTTATCTGATTTATTGGTCAGCAGGAGTTGAACGTTTTTACTGGTACGGCTGGGACAATCGCAACGTCCTCACAATGTTAATGGTAGAACCAGACAATCGCACCCTCACCCCAGCCGCCAAAGCTTACCAAGAAATCCAAAATTGGCTAGTTGGCGCAAAAATGCAACCTTGCAGCCCTGAAAAAAATCATACCTGGACTTGTCAACTCAACCGAAACGGCGAAAATAGTTGGATAGTTTGGAACCCAAAAAACGAAATCAAGTTTGAAATTCCCCAAAACTGGAACGTCTCCCAAGTCACAGACTTAAACGGGCAAAAATCGCCTCTACCCACTTCCGAAAGTCTGCAAGTTGGACAATTACCTTTATTGCTAACCCAAAATTAAACGTCAGATGACAAAAAATACTTACACAATAATTTCATAATTGCCAAACTGATAAATTCTGGATTAACATATAGCCGAAACTAACCCCAGAAAATATTCTCTCTAGGTAGCATTTAATGCAAAGTAACGCCCCTCCAAAAAAAGTCAAACTCAACCTTCTCCAAGCATTCCGAGGAATCGCCGCCTTATTAGTAGTTTTCTTTCACCTCGATCAATTAAGTAACGAAAAATTAAATCAAACTTTTCTCTTCGGCATCTTTAAATTTGGCTGGGCTGGAGTAGACTTCTTTTTCATTCTCAGTGGTTTTATTATCTTTTACGTTCATCGTCACGAACTCGGTATTCAAAGTAGGCAAAAGTTTCAAAATTTTTGGCTCAAACGCTGGATTAGAATTTATCCTGTCTATTGGATAGTAACCTTAGCCGTCTTAGCATTATTAATTTTTGTCCCTTCCTTAGCCAAAGCCGGGGACACAAATTTATTCTTTCTTCTCAAAACTTTTCTCTTACTTCCCCAAAGCAAACCACCACTCTTAGATGTCGGTTGGACTTTAATCTTAATTATCTTCTTTTACCTCGTTTTCAGCTTATCCTATCTCATCAAACCTAAACTTTACTTACCTCTAGTCGGAATCTTACTCTTAGGTTCCCTAACCCAATTTGTCCCAGCTATTAGCCTCCCCGCAGAAAATCCCTGGCTGTGGATGATTTTTAACTCCATGAATTTAGAATTTGCTTTAGGTTGTTTAGCAGCTTATCTCGTAGTAACTTATCCTCTCCGCCAAAGAAAAACCTTATTTTTTGTCGGGGCTTTTTTCTTTATTTTCTTTGGTTTATTACTCAGTTATGGTGTCATTGCTGAAGTACAACCTTTAAATATTTTAGGAATTAAATTAGGAATAAATCGCGTTTTCTTCTCCGGAATTCCTTGTTTTATCATGTTAATCGGTGCAGCATCTTTAGACATAAATAAAGGTATAGATGTTCCCAATTTTGTTAACTATCTTGGCGATGCTTCTTACTCAATTTACTTAATTCACAGTCCGATTATCTCCGCCTTAGCACAAATTGCCGCCAAATTAAACCTAGTTAATCTAATTGGTAACTCCTTAATTATAAACCTACTGATAGGAACAGTATCAGTAGGCGCTGGTTGCATATTTTACTCAATAGTCGAGAAACCAGTAGTAGAACTTTTGCGACAACGAATAGTGAAAAAGAAACTACCTCCAAAAGCTACTTAAACTCACATTTTCTTCTTACCAGCTTTGAGATAAATTCATTCCCAAAGCTTTTTTCACTTTCCGATTTACCTTCTTTAATAAATTAGGCTGATAATCGTAATAAGTATTTTCTGTAAAACGATCTGCCTCAAGATTACGCGCAATATAAGGAGGATGTTTGAGAGGGAAACTCATTGCTTCTGTCGTCAAATTATTATACTGACTTCTTGCTTCTGTTGTGTGAGTAGCATCCTCATTATAACCAATATAAGAAATCAAATTCTGAGCAGGAAGAATCGCTAAACCACCTTGAACCCAATTCGCAAAAGTCCATTGAAAATCCCACCAATCTCGTTTTTCCGTATAAGTAAGCTCAAAAGTATGCGACCAAACTTTCGCTGCATGAGCATCGCCTAAAATATCAATTAATAAATTTTTATCGCGGATTTCGGGCCACAAATTTAAATCATAATCAAAATGTTGCCAAGCGCGTCGCCAACTAGCCCAACCCCAACAATGATTATAGCGAGAAAAGTAATAACTATAATCAGTTCGTTCGCGACCAAATTGAATATTTAACCCACAAATTGTCATGATTCTTTCATCATGACGGTAATAATTTAATAAGTCTTCGCAGTAGCGAAAAAACGTGGGATGTGGTAAACAATCATCCTCCAAAACGATCGCCTCTTCCACTGTCTCAAAGACCCAATCTAAGCCCGTTGCTGGGCGCTTCCCGCAGCCTAAGTTAAGATCCGAATAATTTTTCAGAACTTCGCAATCCCAGTCCACACGGTCAATTATCGCACGAGCAGCAGCACATTTTTCCGCTTCCCCTGGTTTATCAGCGCGAGGTCCGTCAGCAATAATTAAAAGTTTTGGCGGTTTCGCTTCCCGAACAGCCTCAAATACTTTCTCTGTTGTTTGGGGTCGATTAAAAATAATCATCGCCACTGGGGTGTTTAATTGCCAATCGCTCATGTTTCTTTTTCCTCTAATAAGGTAAAATTGCTACGAGTCTATTTCTTTCACCAATATATCGTTGCTTGGTTGATTTAGTGGTTATCTTCTAATTAAACCTAGTAAAGTTATCGCTTTAGTTTGACTCCAAAAAATTCTGCGAGTTTGAGGGTAAAAAGCGCCTGCCAAATAAGACGCAAAGACTTGGGAAACAACGGTAGCCCAGGCTGCGCCAACTGCTCCATAAGTACCGATAAAAAGGCTATTTAAAATAATATTAATAACTGCACCAACAGCAGTAGTCGCGGCAGAAAACTTCATTAAATTTTCTGTGGTTAACCAAGTTGAACGAGCAACCCCCAAGGTAACAAAGACACCTGCCCAAATATGAATAGTTAAAATTTCTCCTGCCTCAGCATAGTTATTTCCATAAATTAAAGTAATAATAAAACCTGATAAAAAGGTGATTGGGATAGCAACAGAGTAACTAATAACTGACATTAAATTAAAAAGTTTTTGAATGCGACCGTAATAAACAGTTTCCCCAATTTCTTTAGCTTGGACAATAGAAGGAAAGACAGAATTAACGATCGCTATCGGCACAAAGTACCACATCTCAGAGATTTTCACAGCAGCAGAATAAAGTCCCACTGCTTCGTCACCAATCATTTGTCCCAGCATAATTTGGTCAATCCGCATATAAATCATAATCACAATCCCAGACAAAATGAGCGGCCAGCTATCTTTAATTAAAGACTTGGCACGAGAGACGCTAAATCGCCATGCTTGAATTAAATTTTTCGTAATTTGATAAACGATTACCATCCCAATTGCTGCGAGACTGTATTCGGCAAAAGTCGCGGCGGCAAAAGCAACAACTGGGGCATTGATTTTAATTAAAATTACTTTGATTAAGTTACTAAAAATATAGGCAATATTTCTAGCCCAAACTACATATTTTGCTTGAACTTGTGAGCGAAACCACAACTCAACAATTTCCGCCGAGCGAAAAATTGAGCCAGCAGCCATAATAGCAACTAAAATTTGTAGTTGTCGGTCTTCTGGACGCAGTAAATAAATAGTTAAAAAGGCTAAAAAAGCAGTGACAATACTAGCGGAAATTTTCAAAACGAAACTGGTGCCGAGAGTTTCATTGTTGTCAGTTTGAGCGCGGGCAAGATCGCGCACGACAATTTCATCTAAGCCAAGTTTAGCAACTGGATCGAATAACCAAACGATCGCCAAAGCATAATTAAAAATCCCAAAATCTTCCGGACCTAAGTAACGCGCTACCCAGACACCCACGAGTAAGCCTAATCCCATCTGGAAAATTTTCTCAGAAAACAGCCAGAAAGTGTTGCCAATCAGTTTGCGTAAATCGGGGCTGAGAGTTTTCGGAAGATCGATAAGTTTTCTAAACATTAAAACTTCTCAATAAAAGGAGGATCTTGAGGAGCGCTCAATTACTTACTGTATTGTAGGGCTTAGATTGAAAAATTGCCTAGATAGAGAAACTAAAAAAAGGTGAGATCGTCTCACGACTATTCCTTCAGGCAAAAAATAAAAATTACAGTAAGATGTAAAAAAATTCTCACCTTTCTGGTTGAAATAGATACAGCGATGAAGCCTTTAGTTTCGATACTTATTCCTTGCTACAATGCCGAAGCATTTTTAGCCGAAACCCTCGAATCTGCGCTCTCCCAAACCTGGGAGAATAAAGAAATTATTGTTGTCGATGACGGTTCGCGCGATCGCAGCCTGACAATAGCCAAACAGTTTGAGTCTCGTGGGGTAAAAGTCATCTCCCAAGAAAATCGCGGCGCAAGTGCAGCCAGAAATCGTGCTTATCAAGAGTCCCAAGGAGATTTTATCCAATATTTAGACGCAGATGATTTGCTAGCACCCGACAAAATCGAACGTCAGATGCAAATTTTCGCCGCAGGAAATAGCGACTGGGTAGTTGCTGGAGAATGGGCAAAATTTTCTCAACATCCCTCAGAAGCTGTATTTGAACCCGACCCCATTTGGGCAGATTTATCCCCTGTAGATTGGTTATCTCGCGCTTGGTCAGGTAATTGGATGATGATTCCCGCAGTTTGGTTAATTCCGCGTCAAATTACCGAAGCGGCTGGTGCTTGGAACGAAAGACTTTCTCTCGACGACGACGGAGAATATTTTTGTCGGGTACTCTTAGCTAGTCAACAGGTGAAATTTTGCTGGGGGGCTAAAGCTTATTATCGTACCGGGATTACAGGTAGTTTAAGTAAAGGACAATCTCCTAGCGCGCTCACCTCACGTTATCATTCTCTCGAACTTTGTCTGAAGCATCTCCTCGCTCAAGAAGATAGCCTCTCTACTCGCAAAGCTTGCGCAAACCGATTTCAACGTTTTTTCTACGAAGTTTATCCCAATGTCCCAGAACTTTGTCACCAAGCCGAACAAAAAGTCAAGGAATTAGGCGGTTCCGATGTCCAACCAGTCATCGGAAAAAAACTGCAACCTTTAGTCAAAATCCTCGGTTGGCGACGAGCGAAAAAAATTCAACATCTTGCTTATAAATATAAACTAAGTTCGGCAGATATTTAATAATATCTCGATTGTAACCGAGCAAGTTCTCGCTCTTTTTCTGCTGAATTGACAGCCTTTTCATCTAGGTCAATACTCGTGCGCACAGCAACTACAACATACCAAAAGAAAACGCTAGTCACACCGACAAGTCCGCTTTCAGTAACATTCGTCATCAGGGTATAAGATAGTAACAAAATCGGCATTCCGGCGGCGGGCATTTTCGCTTTGCCTAGATAAATTACTGACTTCGCAATATTAGTTAAAAAAGAGATTACCATCACTGATACTCCTAACCAACCTAGCTCTGTCGCTAAATCCAAAAAACCATTGTGAGAATGAGGTGGTGCAAAGCCAGTTTTGGCAACAATCACATCGGCTGCGGGATTTTCTAATCCTCGCCAAGGTTGCCAAAAACCACTAACTCCATAACCTAATAACGGTCGTTGGTTAACTTTATCAATAATTAGGGGCCAAAAGTCGGTTCTTCCGGTTAAAGTTAAATCTTTATTCAAAGTATCGACAACGATAAATTCCAAATTTTCTGTTAATAAAATTGTTAAAATTATCGTAATAATCAGGAAAATAATTACGGAAACAAATGCCCATTGTGGCTTGAGTTTTTTGACAAATCCGAGATAAAACCAAAAACTAATTAAAGCAACAGTAATAACTTTACTTGCGCCACTATTTCCTTGATTGAGAGCGAACAAAGCTAAAATAATTACGACTAACGATAAACGCCGTTGCTGCGGATAGTAAAAAGCGTGAATCATCCAAATAACTGCCGTTAACGCCATAAAAAAAGAAAAGTGGTTTTTGTGACCAACGATTCCACCCCAACCAATATCTAAAACACCTTTAGAAGGAACTAATAAAGCGTAATAAAGACTCAGAATGAGGACAACTAAACTCAACCAACGTAAAAGATTATAAATTTCTTGCCAAGAATATTGTTTGGCTGTATAAAAAGCAATTAGCGCCGTTTCGAGAACAACTAAACTATTTTTAAAAGTAAAGCTGGGAGTGTCCGACCAAAAAGCTGAAAGTCCTATTAATAATAATAAAGTAAATAAAAAAGGCTCTCGCACAAGGACAATTACGAAAAGTTGAATAAAATCTTTTAATGTATGTCGGAGCCGCGAAGATAAAAGTAAAATAAAAATAATGTAGGTCGCAATTTGCGCAGCAATTGTTGGGGGAGTAGTAATTGTTAAAGCTAATAATCGGGGGTGAAATTTAGGCAAAGGAAACATCGTTGCACCAGTTTCCCCGATGATCACTATTATGAAAGCACTGATTAAAATTTTTTCTAAAATAGCAGCAAGTTTAGCATTTCTACTCAGGTAATGAAACGAGATAGCTAGGTAAACAACACCAATACCGAGAACTAAAGCTAAAATTAAAGGGTCTTTGAGTAATTCTTTCATATCGCGATCGCGCTCTTGAAAACCAAGTTAGTACAGCTTAACAAAATTTCCTCTTTCTTTTGTTAACCTAGCTTATAGCTGTTAAAGCTAAAATAGCATCTAGTCGAATTCAGCAGTTAGGAAGCAGGTGAGAACTTACCTTCCCTCACTAGCCAAAAATTGAAATAATACCTATATCTTAGGGTTGATGACTAAAGTTATGCTTAAATTAATTTACCAACCTGTAGCTAGTTTCACTGCACTAGCTTGGATAGCCACAAGCGGTTTTGCGCCCGGATTAGCTCAAGTACCAAACTTCGACAATTTCACTCCTGCACCAGCGACACCATTTAATAATTTTCCCTCATCAGGAAATTTTGACGCATACTTATTAGGAGGAGGCGATCGCCTAACCATCGATATTTTTGAAGTTCCGCAATATAGCGGCGTTTACCAAATTCCTGCCGATGGCGTAGTGCAATTACCTCTTATTGGCGGTGTCAGAGTAGATGGCTTAACCATTCAAGAAGCTTCTCAAGTAATCTCAGCCCGCTACGATCAATTCCTCAAACGTCCTCTCGTCACCATCAGACTACTTTCAGCACGCCCCATCAACGTTTCCGTCTCAGGAGAAGTAACTAATCCAGGCAGCTTTACTGTCAGC
This sequence comes from Oscillatoria sp. PMC 1068.18, assembly GCA_035968095.1. Lineage (GTDB taxonomy): Bacteria > Cyanobacteriota > Cyanobacteriia > Cyanobacteriales > SIO1D9 > IIICB1. The sequence continues at coordinate 4,867 of JAWQFW010000049.1, read as the reverse complement.
TTAATCGGTGGTGCAGGCGACAATCCGGGGGTACAATATCCCACAATTACCCAAGCCATTAAACAAGCAGGTGGCATCACTCTCGCTGCCGATCTTAGCCAAGTCCAAGTCAGACGTAGAAGCTCCCAAAATGCAGAGCGATCTTTTACCGTTAATTTACAAGCTTACGTTGAAAGTGGCAGAGGCTCTCAAGAACTAAATTTGCGCGACGGAGACTCAATTTTTGTCCCTACCACCACTCAAGTTAGTCTTCGGGAAGTACGCCGACTGGCTACTGTAGATTTCGCTGCCGATCTTACCAAAGCGCGTACTGTCGCCGTAGTCGGAGAAGTCCAACGTCCGGGAGCTTATACTTTAGCTGGAGTTGCTACCGCCGCTAGTAGTAACCAACTTGCAGGTATTGCTGGTGGTTTACCAACCGTTACCTCAGCAATTGAACAAGCAGGAGGAATCAAACCTCTAGCCGATTTGCGGAATATTCAAATCCGGCGACAAACTCAACTCGGTACAGAGCAAGTAATTGAGCTTAATCTCTGGCAACTGTTACAAGCCGGAGACATCAACCAAGACACAGTGGTGCAAAATGGAGATACAATCGTGATCCCCAGAGCCAGCCAAATCTCCGCCGCCGAAGCTGCTGAAGTTGCTTCGGCTCGTTTTTCTCCCGAAACTATTCAAGTTAGCGTTGTGGGAGAAGTAGAAAGTCCGGGCGTGATTAATATTCCCCCCAATACACCTCTTAATCAAGCCTTACTTACCGCAGGTGGATTCGATCAAGCTCGCGCTGATGAAGATGATGTACGCTTAATTCGCCTTAACCCCGACGGTACAGTGATTACCAAAGAAATTAGTTTTAGCATCACCCAAGGTATTAACGAGCGTAGCAATCCGATCCTACAAGATAATGATATTGTAGTTGTCGGTCGTTCTGGTGGGGCGAGATTTGCCGATAGACTGAATACAGTCTTGAGTCCAACAACAGCAGGTTTGGCTTTGTTTTCGATTCCGAGTCGGATTGTCGATGTGTTGAGAATTTTGGGAATAGTTAACTCTGATTAAACCCAGACAGGGAAATTAAATTTTAGGGAAAGTAAATATGGATACTGGAAACGAATATCAAACATTTAATCCTCGCAACGGCGGTAAATATCTCGACCCCGAAAACGGCTCTGGCGAAACGGCAAGAGTTCCGGTGGAAACTACGCCGGAACAAACAATGGATTTGGCTTGGCTCTTTGCTGTTTTGAGTCGCCGAGTTGGGATCATGGCATTAGCGGCAATTATTTTGAGTGCTATTTCTGGTAGTTTGATTGTTTGGAATTCTAAGCAAACTAAAAATAGTTATAACGGTTCGTTTCAAGTTTTGGTTGAACCTGTTACGGCTGAGGGTCGCTTGTCGAAGTTATCGTTATTAGCACAATCAGGAAGTTATATTGCTCCAACGGAGTTAACTAAGGTCGGTGTAGACCAAACTGATTTGATTGACTATCAAAGTCAAATTCGGGTTTTAACCAGTCCGAAACTGCTGCAACCAGTGGTTGAGGATTTGGAGACTCAGTATCCGGATCTTGCTTATGCTGATTTAATTCAAAACTTACTTATTTACCGCATCACTGCGGAAAAAGAAGGTAAAGAAATTGGGACGAAAATTTTACAGGTTCAGTATCAAAATGAAGATCCCGAAAGAGTTGTTTCGGTTTTGGAGACGCTGCGAGAAACTTATCTGGATTATTCGCGAGATGAACGACTCCGCAGTTTGAATCAAGGAGTTGATTTTATTGATGAACAACTGCCAGCTTTGCGAGAGCGTGTGGAAACTTTACAGGGACAATTGGAAAAGTTGCGCCAGCAATACGATCTGAATTTTCCTGAACAAACGGCGAGAGATTTAGCTGAACAAGCTTTGTCGATTCGGACACAGAAGGTAGATACGAAGGCAAATTTGGAACAAGCTCAGGCAAGATATGCTACTTTGGCTCAAGCTCTTCAACAAGGAAATTTTCTCTCGGTGTTGTCTTTGAATCAACCCACTTATCAAACTTTGCTGACTCAGTTGCAGGTGGTTGAATCACAAATTGCGCTTCAGTCAACTCAATTTCGTGAAGATAGCCCACCCATGCAAGTTTTGTTGGAAAAACGAGCGAATGTACGCAGTTTGTTACGAAAGGAAGCTGATGATGCTCTCAGTAATATTGCTGTGCAAATTCAGGAATTACAAGCACGCGATCGCTATTTGACTGAAAGGGAAAATGAAGTTAACCAAAAGCTACAGCAGTTTCCTACGGTTTTACGGGAATATTCTGATGTGCAACGAGAGTTAGAGGTTGCTACCGACAGCTTGAAGCAGTTTTTAGAGAAACGCGAAGATTTAAATTTGGATGCTTCTCAGCAAGATGTTCCTTGGGAAGTGATTTCTGAACCTTCGTTATGGATTGACCAAAACGGAGAGTTAATTCCGGCTGCTAATAAGAATACTAAACGAAAATTGGCGATCGCCATTATCCTTAGCACTCTCCTCGGTATCGGTATTGGTTTCATTGCTGAAATTCTCCACACTGTTTACCATAACCCCGATGAAGTTAAAGGTGGTACCAAGTTACCAGTTCTCGGTGCAATTCCTTACGCCAAAAAGCTCAAACAATACGAGAAGAAATACGCCAAACTCGCCCGCAATCATACTTCTAATCAAATCGATCCCTCGATTTATCCCCAACCAGAGTTTACCGCAACTTTCTTAGAAGCTTTCCGCTCGTTATATACCAATATCTCGCTCTTAGGGTCGAAAAACCGCCCCATTCGTTCCTTAGTAATTTGTTCAGCCGGACCCGAAGACGGCAAATCCACGATCGCTCTCCAACTCGCTCATACTGCGGCAGCACTTGGTCAACGAGTTTTGTTGGTAGATACAGATTTACGTCGTCCTCGGCTTCACTTACGCTTAGGTTTGCCTAACTTACGCGGACTCAGCGACGCGGTACAAAGCGATTTAAGCTTGAATGATGTGATTCAGCAAGCACCTACAGAGAAAAATCTCTTTTTCCTTAGTGCCGGACAAACCGATCCCGATCCCATTAAAAGTCTTTCTTCCCAAAAGATGCAATACTTGATGGATCAATTTCAAGGCTTCTTTGATTTAGTAATTTATGACACTCCACCCCTCGTTGGTTTGGCTGATGCTCACATTCTCGCTGCTAACGCTGATGGAACGATTTTAGTCGCGCGGATGGAGAAAACCGATCGCTCTTTACTCAAGAAAGGCTTGGAAGAATTGAGAATTTCTGGTGCATCAGTTTTGGGTGTTGTCGCGAATGAAGTAAAAGGCTATACTCCTAGTTCCTACGCTGTCTATCACCGGAATTATGCCAATCGTCCGGCTTTGAGTGGAGATGTCCCCAAAGTGTAATTTTTTCTTGTTCTCTCGTTCCCTGGCTCCTATTTGCTTTCCCTCGTTCCCTGGCTCCGCCGGGGAACACCCCTACGAGGCTCGGTGGCTCGATTATCAGGGAACTGAAAAACGAGACTTTTCTCAATCTCGAATCCGAATCCGAGCAACTTCGACAATAATTAATTTACCTTGATAATGCTCCCTCGTATTATGAACCGATAAATAATCGATTAATCGTTGCATTAGTTGCGGAATAATCTCCGGATGATTTCTAATTTGCAGGGAAATAATTCCTTGATAGTTACTAGGTGGATAGTTCACTAAATTAGCAAAATCTCCATTTAACGAAACTAAAATTGCTTCTAATTCTTGTGCCTTAGCAATGACTATCTCATCAGGAGATTCAATGGCAATATAATCTCTCAAAAGGAAAACTTCATGCCCCGCACTTTCTAGACTTTTGCTAACCGAGTTAGGAACACATTGGTCAATAAAAAATCTCAAATTCACTAGGCAACTGTTTCAAAATCTGCTAAATAACGAGCATAATCAAGACAAGCAGCTATTTGCTCTGTGGATAATTCCGGGAATTCTTGAATAATAATCTCGGTGCTATTGCCTGCTGCTAAATAACCTAAGATTAAACTGACTGGTATTCTCGTTCCCTTGATTCTTGGTTTTCCTACTAATATTTCCGGTGTACTAACGATATGCTCTCGCCAATTTATCGGCATAATTTTTTTCTCCTGTTAAATTCCTCGCTGCGAGCAAGATCGATTTCTTCAGCAGAAGACGCTGCGCTAATATCGGCGCACAAACCCCATAACGATCTTCGAGATAATGGTGGTTTATCTACTAATTCTTGTTCTAATTGCGGAGTTATTTGTTGGATAAAACGTAGTTTGTCTCTGGGTGATAGCTGTGTCGCTAGCTGGAAAACTTGTTCTAGAGTCACGATGATTAGTTTTGGGAAACACGCAACGGCTGATAACACCTTTTATTGTAAGATTAGCTTATTCAAATGTCATTAATTTCCTGGTTCCCTGGCTCCGCCGGGGAACGCATCTTTCGAGACTCCTGCCTCGATTATCATCTCAATGGAGGCGGGGGCATTACTCGGCGGAGCCGAGTCACGAGGGAGGGGGAGCCGAGTTCACGCTTCGCTCACCGATGACGTAACTTTTTACCTGGTTCCCTGGCTCCGCCGGGGAACGCATCTTTCGAGACTCCTGCCTCGATTA
>JAWQFW010000049.1:0-141 GCA_035968095.1 Oscillatoria sp. PMC 1068.18 | reverse complement strand
TCATCTCAATGGAGGAGGCTCCAGCCTCCGGGGGGCATTTCTTGGCAGAGCCAAGAAACGAGGGTGTTGAGACACTTCTCTGGTTCCCTGGCTCCGCCGGGGAACGGGGTTTCGAGGCTCCTGCCTCGATTATTATTGTGG
>JAWQFW010000048.1:0-25741 GCA_035968095.1 Oscillatoria sp. PMC 1068.18 | reverse complement strand
GTAGCGTACCGTAAGGTCGGCGCAGCCATCGCTAATTCGTAATACTCCCAACACCTCCCAACACCTCCCACACTTCCCACACTCCTCTTTTGGGGACTGGGGACTGGGGACTGGGAGACAAAGAGGAATTAGCGCGTAAACTGATAACTGAAGCCAAGCACTAATTTTCTTGGCGTAACCACTCGCGAAATAGTCGTAGCAGGGCATTTTCTCCTATTTCGCCACGCTTGCTGAGAAATGCTAACAAATCTGACTTCGCCAATACTGACAACACTTGAGATTGTTCCTGCACCTGATAGACTTGATCCTGGAGAACATAAATAAATAACTCTTGTCCGTCAAAACGCCAAACTTCTGTGACTCCCAATGCAGCATAGATCCTGAGACGGTTGAGGGAACTGCTGGTAATATCGATTGCGATCGCTAAATCTGGGGCAGGATCGACTATAAATGTCAGGGTTTCTGGATAATTGGCTGCTAAATCAGTAACAAAAAGAGTTAATATATCATAAATCTCTGAACTTAGCGAGAAAACATTGCAACTATTATCAGAGCGAAGCACAAAAAGCGCATTTCCCGCACAAATCTTTAAACTAGCCAATGGCTTAACAATTATCCATCAGCATTTACCTGCTACACCCGTAGTCGTGGTTGATGTTTGGGTAAAAGCGGGGGCGATCGCGGAACCGCAAGAATGGTCAGGAATGGCTCATTTTCTCGAACACATGATTTTCAAAGGTAGTAAAAAGACTGCCCCAGGAATCTTCGATCGCGTAATTGAAAATAGTGGTGGGATGGCAAATGCAGCGACTAGCCACGATTATGCTCACTTTTTCCTGACTACTGCTGCTCGTTATTTACCGGAAACTTTAGCTTGTTTGGCAGATATCCTGCTACACGCCAGCATACCAGATGAGGAATTTCTCCGCGAACGAGATGTAGTTTTAGAAGAGTTGCGCGGTAGCTATGACGATCCTGATTGGTTGGGTTTCCAAGCGTTATGTCAATGTTTGTATCAACGTCATCCCTACGGACGTTCAATTTTAGGGGAAGAAGCAATTTTATTGCAACATTCACCAAATATGATGCGCTGTTTTCATGCTACTCATTACCAACCAGAAAACCTGACAGTAGTAATTGTGGGTGGAGTTGAACAAGAAACAGCTTTAAATTTAGTTGAGCAAGCTTTTAGTGAGTTTACCACGCGCTCTGAATGTCCTTCAAAGATTGTTGAAGCTGAACCACCACTAACTGAAATTCGCCGGATTGAATTGAGTTTACCAAGATTAGAAATTGCTCGTTTATCGTTAGGTTGGATTGGTCCGGGAGTGGATAATTTAGATAATGCTTTTGGTTTAGATTTATTGTCAGCAGTGTTAGCCAGTGGTCGTTCTTCGCGTTTGGTAAGACAATTACGGGAAGAACAACAATTAGTTTTAGATATTAGCAGCGATTTTTCTTTACAGCGTGATTCAAGTTTGTTTACGATTAATGCTTGGTTATTGCCAGAATATGTGGAGGTAGTTGAAGAAATTTTGCGGGATGTTCTCTGGGAATTACAGGAAAAATCGATTACAGAAGCGGAATTAACGCGATCGCAGCGACTATTATGTAATGATTATGCTTTCTCGACGGAAACTCCCGGACAATTAGCAGGTTTATATGGTTACTATAACGCGATCGCCACTGCCGAAACTTCTATTGCTTATCCCGAAAAAATTCGCGCGATCGAAGTTGAAGATATGCAGCGATTTGCTCGTCAATATCTTACCCCAGAACGTTATGCAGCAACGGTGCTAAAACCAATGTAATTAAGCAAAAAGATCGCACTCATAAAGCTATGTCGTGAGTAGGTGTTTAACGAAGCAAAGAATCAGCAGAAAATAAGATTACTTCTTTATTTATCTAGAGAGAATTTCAATTAACTAATCTCGATTAAAACTTGAAAAATTCTGTTTCATTAATTAGTTCAATTCCGCTCAAAGCTGCAACAGAAATAGTATCCTTGACAAAATAAACTAAATATGGTAAATGTTTTTAAATGATGTCAAGATCGCGAAGCAAATGATAGAGTACAAAAGAGTTTGAGCGAAAATAGAACAGTAGAACTCAAGCATCATTGCTTCACTATTTGACGAGAGAAATAATGCACCAAAATTCCGCAACAACCACCCAGCCCAAGCAAAACATTAATCGCTACGTTTTAGATAACGGTATCACGGTAGTTTCCGCCGAAAATATGGCAGCAGACATTGTTGCTAGTCGAATTTTTTTCAAAAATGCAGGTGCAACCGGGGAAGCAAGAGAAGCGGCTGGACTTGCTCACCTGCTGTCGGCGACAATAACCAAAGGCTGCGGGGAACTGTCTTCATTAGAAATTGCCGAAAAAGTTGAATCTGTGGGAGCGAGTCTAAGTGCAGATGCAGCCTCAGATTATTTTTTAGTGAGTTTAAAGACAGTTTCGGCTGATTTCGCAGAAATGTTGCAGCTAACAGCAGAAATGTTGCGATCGCCAACTTTCCCAGAAACCGAAGTAGAATTAGAAAAAAACCTCAGTTTACAAAGCATTCGCTCCCAACAAGAACAACCTTTCAACGTTGCTTTCAACCAACTACGACAAGCAATGTATCCCCATCATCCCTACGGTTTTTCCATCTTAGGTACAGAAGAAACCGTATCTGGTTTAAATCGTGCTGATTTGCAACAACATCACCAAACGTATTTTCGTCCCGATAACATGATCGTTAGCTTATCAGGTCGTTTAACCCAAGCAGACGCAATAAAATTAGTAGAACATACTTTCGGCGATTGGCAAGCCCCGAACACCCCATTATCCACTCCCAAACTAGCTGAATTAACTTCTCAACCTTCTGTACATACCACACCTCAAGACACCCAACAGTCGATTATCATCCTCGGTTATCTAACTCCCTCAGTCTCAGAAAAAGACTTCTTCGCGCTGAAACTCTTAAATACCTATTTAGGGAACGGACTTTCGAGTCGTTTATTTGTAGAATTGCGCGAAAAGCGAGGATTAGCTTACGATGTCTCAGCTTTTTATCCGACGAGACGCGACAAATCTAACTTTGTAGTTTACATCGGGACAGCCCCAGGAAATACCGCTACCTCAATAGAAGGATTACATACAGAAGTCAAACGTCTTGGTGAAACTAAATTAACCGCAGAGGAACTCCAAGCCGCGAAAAACAAACTTTTAGGACAATATGCGCTAGGGAAACAAAGCAATTCCGAAATCGCGCAAATTTTCGGTTGGTATGAAACAATTGGGTTAGGAATCGAATTTGACCGTGAATTTCAGGAAGCGATCGCGAATATTACCCCAGAAATTGCTCAAGAAGTAGCTTGTCGCTATTTTTCTGAATCTCCCTATTTATCGATAGTTGGACCAGAAGCAGCCATACAAGGACATTCTCTACCGAAATAAAGCAATTGGGTTTTTCTTAGGTGCGGCGAGATGTTAAATATAATTTGATTAACTTTTTCGATCTGCCAACGAATAACGAGGGATGAAATGAACCGCAAAGAAAAACCATTTTCCCAGGTAAAAATTTGGCTGAGTTTACTTTCCCTTGGCTTAGTAGCCACAGTGCCACTATTGCCACTTCAACCAATTTTCGCCCAGCCAAATACCTCTGTCCAAATTAATCGACCAACCTTAAGAGTTGGTTCGCGTGGAACCGAAGTCTCAGAACTTCAAGCGGCTTTGAAGTTGTTAGGCTTCTATCAGGACACTGTAGACGGAACTTATGCGGAAAGTACCGTCATTGCTGTCTCCAAATTTCAACAAGCCGCAGGTTTAAATGTTGACGGGATTGTGGGTCAAACTACCTGGAGTCGGTTATTTCCGATGACTCCTCCCCAAACCCAAGCTACCGCAACTCCTTCCGCAACTCCAACTAATGTAACAACTGCGGTGACGACGAGTAACACCAATGAAACTCAAGCAACCGTAGCTACTTCCGACTCAGCCGCAGTAACTTTACCAATTTTGCGAGAGGGAATGCGTGGACCAGCAGTGATCCAACTACAACAACGACTGCGGACTCTGGGTTTTCTTGAAGGGTTAGCAGATGGAGATTTCGGCGAAAAAACTTTAGCGGCTGTGAAAGCAGCGCAAGCAAAATTTGGTTTAGAAGTTGATGGAGTTGTGGGGGCTGCGACTTGGAGGGCGTTGTTAAATGAATGATTGGAATGTGAACTACCCAAACCTGCTAGGTTGAGGTTTGGGCTTTTTTGAACATTCCGTGAACTTCAAATTAATCGATTTCTTCGTCTTCGTGGTCTTCATGATCGATGAAAAAAGTAATTTGCACTGGACCAAAACGTTCTCGAATACTAGCTTCGATTTCTTCAGCGATAGATCCCGCAGCGTCAGCGAATTCAGGATAAAGAATTAAGTGCATTTGCACGTAAAGAAAACGCCCAATAATTCCTCGTGACTGAATACGATCGCATTGACTGACTGCACCAGTAGCATAAGCAATTTTTGCCAGAACTTCGGGGGCGATCGCCACTTGTTCGATCATTAAAGGCAACTGTCTGACTAAAGTTTGGCGAAAACTCGACACTGCCAAGAAAATTAACAAAAAGGGTAGCAGGAGGTCAACCCAAATCAAACCCCACCAAATTCCGACAAAACTACCTAAAACCAACAACGTGAAGCCCGCATCTTTGAGTAGCTGCTGACTATTGAAACGTAGATGGGGGTTGCGTAAAATTCTGGCTTCGATTAAACCGAGAATCGCGAAAGCTAAATTAGTGACGACAATTACTCCTAACATTTGCATCAGAGGAAGAGTAACTTCGACCGAGATGGGGGGAGTTTCTTGTTGAAAAGCACTAATTAGTTGAACTCCAGAGATCCAGAGTAAGTTCAAACAAGCAAAGCCAAAAAATATTGCCAACAGAAACGCGATCGCCGTTTCTTTTTTACCATGACCATAAATTTCGCGCCCAGAAGGACGATCCGGGGCGATCGTCGCCAGTAAGCTTAAAAGGATGCTAAAACCCGCGATTAAAGTATGTAAAGATTCACACCACAAAGTCAGCGAGATCGTCTTCCAAGCAGCAAAAACTTTGACTGACAGCACAAATACACTCAGCCACAGCATTGCTAACAAAACTAAACGACTCGTCCGGTAGGAATTTTTTCCTTTGGACATAACCTCCGCCCTTTAACAAGTACCCGTATCGATCGACGATCGCTTGTTGAGTGCTAGCCTCAAACCTCTTACTTAACCTACTACCAAGCGAGATGCGTTTACTAGCCTAAGTTTTCGATTAGGACGATCGCGAGTAAATCCAATCAAGTAAGTTTAGCAGTCCCAGAGGCGATCGCGCCGAGATCGGCAAATTTTAGCTTTTGATAGCTTCTTCCTAACAATGAGGCTAAGATCGCACAAGCAAAAAGCTTTTCCAAAAATCTTTTTTATTTAAGCACCAAAAATTTGAGTCGCGATCGCCATTCAAAAAATAATCTTGACCACAATCTGTCTTTTCCTAACTAATTTGGCGATTAGCCTTTCACTCCCACGACAACAACCTTAACAAAATTTTTCCAACTAACCACTAAAATAAAAATATTACCCCCAGGTATTTAAGCGAGCAATTCAACTACCACTGACAAGATAGTTGCAGTTTTTCCGATGAAAGAATCTAATCCGAAAACGGTTATCCACTTAAATCAACGGTTAAATCAATATCGTTTAATAGAGGAACTTTATTTAGGTAAACGCACTCTGGTCTATCGAGGAGTGGTAGAAAACCAAACTCAAGAATCTTCCCCAGTTGTCTTAAAGTGGCTACGGGAAGAATATCCCACCTTTAACGACTTGTTACAGTTTCGCAATCAATACGCGATCGCCAAAAATCTCGACCTCGAAGGAATTATCCGTCCCTACAGTTTAGAAACCTATCGCAACAGTTATCTTTTAGTTATGGAAGATTTTGGCGGAGTTTCGCTGCGAAATCACATCAAAACCAATAAATTATCCCTCTTAGAACTTCTCAAAATTGCCACTCAACTAGCAACTATTTTACAAGAAATTCACCGTAATTCCGTTATTCACAAAGACATCAAACCCGCCAATATTTTAATTCATCCCGCAACCAAACAAGTCAAAATTATTGACTTTAGCATTGCTTCACTCTTACCCCGCGAAACTCAAGAAATCCAAAATCCCAACCAACTAGAAGGAACCTTAGCTTATATTTCTCCAGAACAAACTGGAAGAATGAACCGAGGAATTGATTATCGAAGTGATTTTTATGCTTTAGGGATCACCCTATACGAATTACTGACCGGAGAATTACCTTTCAAATCAAACGATCCGATGGAATTAGTACATTCTCATCTTGCTCAAGCAGTTCCCTCAATCCAAGCAATTGACCCCACAATTCCGTTAATTCTCACCAAAATTATCAATAAACTAATCGCCAAAAATGCGGAAGAACGCTATCAAAGTGCCTTCGGTATTAAACAAGATTTAGCAAAATGTCTAAAACAACTTCAAGAAACAGCAAAAATTGCTAACTTCCCGATTGCCAAACAAGATATTTGCGATCGTTTTCTGCTTTCAGAAAAATTATATGGTCGCGAAAAAGAAGTAGAAAAACTCCTAGCAGCATTTGCAAGAGTAAGTCTTGGTGTAACCGAAATCATCCTGGTAGCAGGTTTTTCCGGAATCGGCAAAACCGCAGTAGTTAACGAAGTTCACAAACCGATTGTGCGACAACGCGGTTATTTTGTTAAAGGAAAATTTGACCAATTTAAGCGGAATATTCCCTTCTCCGCCTTCGTCCAAGCCTTTCGGGATTTAATGAAACAATTACTAACCGAAAGTGATGCTCAAATTCAGCAATGGAAAAGCAAAATATTAGCCGCAATCGGGGAAAATGGTCAAACGATTGTTGACGTAATTCCTGAGTTAGAAAAAATTATTGGTAAACAGCCACCCGTCGTCGATTTATCAGGAACAGCCGTGCAAAATCGCTTCAATTTATTATTGCAAAAATTCACCCAAGTTTTTACCAATAAAGAACATCCCTTAGTGATGTTTTTAGACGATCTCCAATGGGCAGATACAGCATCGCTGAAATTAATTCAAGTTTTAATGGCAGATACCAGTTATCTTTTATTAATTGGTGCTTACCGCGATAACGAAGTTAATCCTACTCATCCGTTAATGTTAACTTTGAGTGAAATTGCCAAAGCAGATTTTACTATTAATACCATTACTTTAAATCCTCTTAACCAATCCTATATTAATCAGTTAGTAGCAGATACTCTCAAAAGTACAATCGAGGTAGCATTACCTCTGTCGAAATTAGTTTTTCAGAAAACCAAAGGAAATCCCTTTTTTACCAACCAATTTCTGAAAGCATTACATGAAGAAAAGTTGATCCAATTTAACTTAGATGAAAATTGTTGGCAATGTAACGTTACTCAAATCAAAGAACAAGTTTTGAGTGAAGATGTTGTTGAATTTATGGCATTGCAGTTAGAAAAACTGCCCTTAGCTACTCAGGAAGTTCTCAAATTAGCCGCTTGTATTGGCAATCAATTCGATTTAGCAACATTAGCAATTGTTTCAGAAAAATCAGCAATTGACGCGGCAGTAGATTTATGGAAAGCGTTGCAAGAAGAATTGATTTTACCAGTAGGCGAAGTTTATAAGTTTTATGTGGGAGAAAAAACTCTTGTAGAGCCAGTAACAAATTCTCAAACCGTTAGCTACAAATTTTTGCACGATCGCGTCCAACAAGCTGCATATTCTTTGATTCCTGACCAGCGCAAACAAAGGACACATTATCACATCGGACAACTACTGCTAGAAAAAATCCCTCCTGAAACTAGAGCAGAACGAATTTTTGAATTAGTCAATCAGTTAAACTATGGAATCACACTGATTCAGGAACAACACCAGAAAGAAGAACTAGCAAAGCTTAACCTCAATGCTTGCCAAAAAGCCAAAGCCGCCACCGCCTATCAAGCCGCCCAGGAATATGCTACCGTCGGGCTGCAACTGCTCGGAGTAGACGCTTGGCAAAAGCAGTACGAAATAACCCTTTCCCTGCATAACTTAGGTGCTGAGGTAGCATTTTTAGCTGGGGATTTTGAGCAAATGGATCGCTGGATTGAAGCGGTAATTGCTGAGGGGAAAACTGCATTAGAACGGGTACAAGTTTATCAAGTCAGAATTCAGGCATTAGTCGCCCGCAATCAATTTTTAGAAGCGATCGCGATCGGTCAATCAGTCTTCCAAATGTTAGGCGTAAATCTGCCAAATGAGCCAAGTATCGAGGATATTCGTCCGATTAAGCAAGAAATCGATGAATTAATTGGCGATCGCCCCATTGAGTCATTCCTGAATCTGCCGCCAATGAGCGATCGCCAACAATTAGCAATTATGCAAAATGCCGCTCGTCTCACCCCCGTCTGTTATATGAGCGGTGCAACCATGCTCTACTTCCTAGTCGTTGCGCTCCAGGTTAAGTTATCTATTCAATTTGGCAATAGTTCAGTTGCGGCATTTTGTTATGTAGGTTATGCCTTTCAACTAAGAATGCTTTGGGGCGAAATGACGATGGTATCTCAGTTTGGGCAATTGGGATACCAACTCGCTTTAGAACCAGATTCCAAAAATATTCGAGCCGCAACCGCCATTTTAATGGGAGCCTATGTAGGTTGTTGGACGATTCATCTTCAAGAAACCCTACCCATTCTTCTAGATGGCTATCAAACTGGATTGGAAACAGGCAATTTAGAATTTATGGTCTACGATGCTCAATTATATTGCTTTAATGCTTATTGGTTAGGTCAACCTCTCATCGAACTCGAACCGCAAATGGAAGCCTATTACCAACAGTTATACGACCTCAACCAATTAACTACAGCTAACTGTGTCTTAGTATATTGGCAAGCAACACAAATTCTCTTGGGTAAATCAGAAAATGATGTTCCCTTACGCCAAGATTTCTATGAAGCAGAAGTTCTCGAAGAAGCTAAAGTCGATTTTTACCGACTATGCTTCTTTTACCTCTATCGATTTACCTTAAATTACTGGCTAGAAGACTTCGCGAAAGCGGAACACGATGCTGCTCAAACCCGACAGTATTTGGCTGGAGGAATGGGAAGTATCGCCGAACCTGTTTTCTATTTTTATGATTCTTTGACTGTACTAGCGACTTCATCCGAATCAATAACCGAGTCAGAACCGCGATGGCAGCGAATCCTAGAAAATCAAGTTAAGTTAAAAGAATGGGCTGATTATGGCTCGATGAATTATTTGCACAAGTATCATTTAGTTGAGGCTGAAAAATATCGGGTTCTCGATTCCAAAGTTAAAGCAATCGAACTGTATGATCTGGCAATTGCTGGTGCAAAAGAAAACAATTTCCTCCAAGAAGAAGCTCTCGCTAACGAACTTGCTGCTAAATTTTATCTCAATTGGGAAAAAGAAAAAGTCGCTGCTGGCTATCTGCAAGAGGCGTATTATTGTTATGCTCGTTGGGGAGCCAAAGCCAAAGTTGAAGACTTAGAAAAGCGCTACCCACAACTGTTGAGTGCAATTTTACAGCAAACCCGTTCAACTCTATCAACTGACGAAACGATCTTTTCTTCAGCAACCCTTACCTCCAGCAATTCCTGGACTTCAAGTAATAGTGCTTCTGTCTCTTTAGATTTAGCTACTATTCTCGAAGTGTCTCAAACTCTCTCTTGTGAAATCGAACTAGATAAACTGCTCTCATCGTTACTTACAAGCGTTATTGAAAATGCAGGAGCAGAGCGAGGCGTGTTAATGTTAATCGAAGATGAGCGTTTAGTGATTAAAGGCTCAATGACAATAGGAAAAAAATCTTTGGTGTTACAAGAAATTCCTGTGGAAGAGAGTCAAAATATTCCCCGGAAAATAATTTATCAAGTTAAGCATAGCTTACAGACCAAGGTACTAAGTAATCCTAGTGCAGAGCCAAGTTTAGCTCACGACCCTTATCTTCAGCAACAGCAACCTAAGAGTATTTTGTGCAGCCCGATTTTGCATCAGGGAAAGTTGATGGGGATTTTATATTTAGAGAATAATTTAACCACAAGAGCGTTTACCCGCGATCGCGTCGAACTTCTCAAGTTAGTTTCTATTCAAGCCGCTATTTCTCTAGAAAATGCTCGTTTGTACGCGAATCTGCAAAAAGATGCTCAACAGCTAGAACAAGTCTTACACAACTTACAAAAGACTCAATTACAACTAATTCAAGGTGAGAAAATGTCGGCGTTGGGGAATTTAGTTGCTGGTGTAGCCCATGAAATGAATAATCCTTTGGGTTTTATATCTGCTAGTCTTCAACAAGCTAAACCTACTGTCAACGATTTGATTGAACATTTGAGATTTTATCAAGAAACATTTCCTAATTCCTCTGAAGAAATTCTCGATCATGCGGACAAAATTGATTTGGATTATATCTTAGAAGACTTACCAAAAATATTGGATTCTTTGGTGATGGCTTGTGACAGATTAAGAAATATTAGTACCAGTTTAAGAACTTTCTCTCGTGCAGATAAAGAGTACAAAGTACGATTTAATATTCATGAAGGTATTGAGAGTACGTTGTTAATTCTCAAACATCGCCTCAGAGCCAACCAGCAACGTCCCGCAATTGAAGTAGTAACAAACTATGGTAATTTCCCAGAAGTTGAATGTTTTCCTGGTCAATTAAATCAAGTTTTCATGAATCTTATTGCTAATGCAATCGATACTTTTGATGAAGTAAGCAAGGGACAAAATTTTGCAGAAATTAAGGCTAATCCCAACCGCATTACCATTACGACTTCAGTAGAAAACCAAACCGTAAAAATTACTATTGCTGATAATGGAAAAGGAATGAGTGAGGAAATCAAACAAAGAATTTTTGACCATTTATTTACGACAAAAGCTGTGGGTAAAGGAACAGGTTTAGGTTTAGCGATCGCTTCCCAAATTATTACCGAAAAACATAGTGGGACAATTACCTGTAACTCAGAGTTAGGAAAAGGAGCCAAATTTATTATTGAAATTCCTTTACAAAGATAAACCTTAAGTAAAAAAATTTGGGAACATTGAAAAGCGAAGTGATCTTCCACTGTGTTCCCAAACAAGGAGAAAAGAATCCATGACTAGCACTCTCCTGAGCGAAAAAATCTACGAAAGCGCTCGAACCGTTGTCTATCGCGGAAAAAAGGTTGCCAATGGGGAGCCGATCATTATCAAACTGATGCGAAACGAATATCCCTCATTTCGGGAATTAGTGCAGTTTCGCAATCAATACGCGATCGCCAAAAATCTCGACCTCGAAGGAATTGTCAAATGCTACGGCTTAGAGCGCTACGATAACCGCTATGCTCTGATTATGGAAGATACGGGCAGTATCTCTTTAGCCGCATACAAACAGCAACAATCGCTCCTCTCCCTCCGACAATTTCTCGATTTGGCGATTCAACTCTCAGAAATTGTGCATCAACTCCACAACAATTCAATTATTCATAAAGATATTAAACCCGCTAATATTCTCATTAATCCGGAAACAAAACAAATCAAACTTATAGATTTTAGTATTTCAACGCTCCTACCGAAAGAAACTCAAACCCTGCAAACTCCCAACGTCCTCGAAGGAACCCTCGCCTACATTGCTCCCGAACAAACTGGACGGATGAATCGGGGGATAGATTATCGCAGTGACTTTTATTCCTTGGGCGTAACGTTTTACGAACTATTAGCAGGAGCATTACCGTTTCCAACCGACGACCCTTTAGAGTTAATTCACGCTCATCTTGCCCAAAATCCCGAACCGATCAGCGAGTACATTTGTTTGGGAGGAGATATCTGTCCCGAACCGCTTGCAGATATCGTCAAGAAACTGATGGCGAAAAATGCCGAAGACCGCTATCAGAGCGCCTTGGGAATTAAATACGACCTGGAAAAATGTCGGGAACAGTGGGAAGAAACCGGAGAAATTAAGCCTTTTGAATTGGGAGAAAGGGACTTATGCGATCGCTTTCTCATCCCTGAACAACTTTATGGACGAGAAACTGAAGTCCAAACCCTGCTCGATGTCTTTGAGAGAGTGGCAGAGGGGAGGAGCGAAATGATGTTGGTTGCGGGATTTTCCGGTATTGGTAAAACTGCCGTCGTCAATGAAGTCCACAAACCCATCGTGCGTCAACGGGGTTACTTCATCAAAGGGAAATTCGACCAATTCAACCGCAACATTCCCTTCTCTGCCTTTGTCCAAGCTTTGCGTGATTTAATGGGGCAATTACTAAGTGAAAGCGATGAGCAATTAGCACGGTGGCGATCGCAAATTTTGACAGTAGTTGGTGATAATGGACAAGTTTTGCTGGAGATGATTCCTGAACTCGAAAGCGTTATTGGTAAACAGCCTCCCGTCTTAGAATTATCGGGAAGTGCTGCCCAAAATCGCTTTAATCTCCTGTTTGAGAAATTCATCTCTGTTTTGACAACAAAAGAGCATCCTTTAGTGATCTTTCTCGATGACTTGCAATGGGCAGATTCAGCATCCTTAAACCTGATGAAAGTCTTAATGGGAGATAGAGATAGAGGCTATTTACTGCTTTTGGGAGCCTATCGCGATCACGAAGTCTTCCCCGCCCATCCGTTGCTGTTAACCTTGAGGAAATTAGCCCAACAAGAAGCCGCAATTTCCACCATTACCCTGTCTCCCTTATCTGTAGATCGCGTCAATCAGCTTGTGGCAGAAACCCTCAGTTGCACCCTCGAACAAGCTCAACCGTTGACGGAGTTAGTTTATCAAAAGACCCAAGGAAATCCCTTCTTTACCACACAATTCTTGAAAGGGTTGTATCAGGATGAATTGATTGTCTTTAATCGCACGTTGGGATATTGGGAATGTGATTTGGTGAAGGTGCGAGATGCGGCACTCACGGATGATGTGGTGGAATTTATGGCATCTCGATTGCAGAAGTTGCCAGAAGCAACCCAGGAAGTGTTGAAACTGGCAGCTTGTATTGGCAACGAGTTCGATTTAGAAACCTTGGCTGTGGTTTGTGAAACTACTTTAGAAGAGGTGGCGAGTGAGCTTTGGAGTGGGCTGCAAGAAGGGGTTGTTGTTCCCATCAGCCAAGCTTACAAGTTTTTCCAAAGTCAGATTGATTCAGCTTCATTCGAGACGGTAACTGTCAATTACCGCTTTTTGCACGATCGCGTTCAACAAGCTGCTTATTCTTTAATTGCCGAAGCGAAGAAAACACAAACTCATTTAAAAATCGGTCAACTGTTGTGGCAACATACTGATGAAACTCAAAAAGACGAGAAAATATTTGCAATCGTCAATCAGTTTAATTACGGTTTGGAATTAATCAACAATGATTTTGAGCGCCTTCAGGTAGCGCAATTAAATGCGATCGCCGGACATAAAGCCAAAGTCTCTACTGCCTATGCAGCAGCAAGGCAATATTTAAGTACGGGAATTAATTTGTTACCGACCAATTCTTGGCAGTCTGAATATCAGCTTACTCTCAATTTATATCAGGAAGCCGTGGAAGCTGCATACCTGAATGCTGACTTTGAGCAAATGGAATATCTGTCTCAAGAAGTTTTAAAATCTGCTCAAACTTTGCTCGAAAAAATTAAAGTATATGAGGTCAAGATTCAGGCGGCTACTGCCCAAAATCAAATGTCAACAGCGATTCAAACTGCTCGCTTAGTTTTGAGTTTTTTGGGGGTAGAATTTCCCGAATCACCCACATCTTTAGATCGCGAGCGAGCGATGGCAAAAACAGCCTCGAAATTAAGCGGCAAAAACATTGAAGATTTGACTGATTTGCCCGTAATGACTGACCCAGAAAAGCTGGCAATGATGAAAGTTTTAGCTACAGTTGCTTCTGCTGCTTATATTGGAATGCCTGAATTATATCCATTAATTGTCCTGAAACAAGTAGATATTTCTCTTGAATATGGAAACACTGCCAGTTCTGCTTATGCTTATGCAACTTATGGCTTAATTCTTTGTGCTTTTGCTGAGGATATTCCTGGGGGTTCTCGCTCTGGAGAATTAGCTTTACAACTTTTAGAAAAATTTCAAGCTAAAGAATATCAAGCCAAAATTTTAAATTTAGTTCATCCGTTTGTGCGACATTGGACAAGTCCGTTAAAAGACTCTTTGCCTTCACTTCTGGAAGGGTATCAAAGTGGGATAGAAACAGGAGATTTAGAATTTGCTGCTTATTGTATTTTTAATTACTGTACATTTGAGTATTATTCTGGGAATGAGTTGTCTAATCTGGCGGCAGAAATGGCTACTTATGGTCAGGCGATTCAACAGATTGAACAACAAACAGCGCTAAATTTTCACAACATTATTCGTCAATCTGTTTTAAATTTACTCGGAAAAAATAATCATCCCTGTTTGTTGGTAGGAAATATTTATGATGAAAATGTGATGTTACCGCGTCATTTGGAAGCGAACGATTTGTATGCTGTAGGGAGTTTATATGTAAGTAAATTAATTTTAAATTATTTGTTGGATAATAATTTTGAAGTAGTCTTAGAAATCGCTAAATCTGCTCGGAAATATGTGGGCAGTGTCGCTGGTTGTTTTCTCTTTCCGTTATTTCACTTTTATGATTCTTTGACTCAGTTAGCGGGAGTAATTCAGGCTTTACCAGACCAAAAAGAAACTATGCTCGCTCAAGTAAAAGCAAATCAAGAAAAGCTAAAAAATTGGGCAGATAGTGCGCCGATGAATCATTTGCATAAGTTTGATCTAGTTCAAGCAGAATCCTGGCGAGTTTTGGGGAAAAAAATTCAAGCAATAGACTTGTACGATCGCGCGATCGCTGGAGCTAAAGAAAATGGCTACATTCAAGAAGAAGCCTTAGCCAATGAACTCTTTGCCAAGTTTTACCTCGACTGGGGGCGGGAAAAAGAGGCTGCGGTATATATGCAAGCAGCTTACTATTGTTATGCTCAATGGGGGGCTAAAGCGAAAACCGACGCTCTCGAACAACGTTACCCCGAACTGTTAAAACCGATCTTGCAGCGTGCTGGTGCTGCTTCCACTTCATCAACCTCCTTATCTACCATTACCAGTCATTCCCAAACCGCAACCATTGCCAACATTTCCTCCCTTCTCGATTTCTCTTCACTGTTCAAAGTCTCTCAAACTCTTTCGAGAGAAATCGAACTTAAACGACTGCTCTCCACCCTGATCAAGATTATTCTCGAAAATGCCGGAGCGACAAAAGGGGCATTATTTTTAGAGAGCGAAACCGGATTAATTCTAGAAGCGATCGCCACTCGCAATAACGACAAGTTACAACTCGATTCAATCCATCAATCCATTCCCCTAGCAGATTATTCAGACTTACCAACAGGACTAATTAACTACGTCCGACGCACCACAGAAACCGCCCTCTTAAATCCCAAAACTGCCCAAGCTCAATTTGCTACCGACACTTATATACAGCGCTTCTGCCCGCTAAGTTTGCTCTGTTTGCCCCTCCTCGAACGAGGTAATTTAATCGGCATTCTCTACTTGGAAAATAGCCTCACTGCCGATGCCTTTACGAGCGATCGCGTTGAGTTATTAGATGTCGTTTGCGCTCAAGCGGCAATCTCTTTAAGTAATGCACGCCTTTACCAAAAAGCACAACAGGCACTCAAAGACTTACAAGCAGCGCAATTACAATTGGTGCAAAATGAAAAGATGGCTACCTTGGGCAATTTAGTAGCTGGTGTTGCTCACGAAATCAATAACCCTGTGAGCTTTATTGTGGGAAATATTAGCGCTGCCCAAGAGCATTTGCAAGATTTATTATCGATTATTACTCTTTATCAAGAGAACATATCTCTCTCCGCCTCGATTCTTAAAGAAATAGAAGACTTCGATCTCGAATTTATTGCTCAAGACTTCCCAAAACTCATTACCTCAATGAAAACGGGATGCGATCGCATTCGCAATATTAGCACTTCTTTGCGTACCTTTTCTCGCACGGATACGAACCAGAAAACGAAGTTCAATTTACACGAAGGAATCGAGAGTACCTTACTAATTTTGAAATATCGTCTCAAAGCGAACGAACAGCGTCCAGCTATTAAAATTCGCAAATCCTACGGCGATATTCCGGAAGTACAGTGTTTCCCCGGACAACTCAATCAAGTTTTTATGAACTTGTTAGCAAATGCGATTGATGCTTTTGAAGAAAATAACTGTGGGAAAAGCTACTCAGAAATTGAACAGAATCCTAATCTTGTTATTATTGAAACTTCGAGGGGGGGAGAAAACCAAGTCCAAATTAAAATTCAGGATAATGGTTGCGGGATGAAAGCGGAAACGGTGGCACACATTTTCGAGCAAGGATTTACCACCAAGGGTGTCGGGAAAGGAACAGGTTTAGGTTTAGCGATCGCCCACCAAATTATTACCGAAAAACATCGTGGGACAATTACCTGTAATTCAGAGTTAGGAAAAGGAACCACTTTCGCGATCGCCCTTCCCCTTGCTTGAAATAATTCTGCATTCTCAGATCTTCCTAAATTACAAATCAGAAAAGGAACCGACGACAGTTACGCTTCGTTACGGTTCCTTTGCTGGTTCACTCCTCACAATCCAGGATGATTCGCTTGTCTTTCAGAAAGGGAACCGACGACTGGCCGTGTTTCGTCTCGGTTCCCCTACTGGTTCGCTCCTCACACAAGAGCATCTTATCGGAAGAAAGATGATTTGTCACTATTTTTCAGAAAAAAGTTTTTTTTCGGGACAAATTTAGAGTTCTAAGGGGGCTGAAACTCCCACTAACTCTTGTAAATACCAATTTAGCCCTTTTTGCGTTGCCGCGACTAAACCTAATCTGGCTTGTGCTAGTTGAGGAGTTTGAGTTTTTACCTCACCGAAAATACGACAACTAGCATCGAAACGAAGCAAAGCATCGCTGCAACGAGTAATAATTTTAGTTAAGTTTGTTTGACAAGGGGAATAAACTGTTTCTCCAAAATCAAGTAACTGGATAATCAAGTCTTGTTCGGCAGGATGCTGTAGCTGAAATTGAAGTCGGCTGAGTTGGTTCTTATTGAGCCAAGGAACAGGTAATGGCGTAACTAACCGCATTTCTTGCTCATCCCAATCTATTAGCTTCTGGCGATGTCCTAGACTGAGTAGAGAGCAACAACGAGCATGGGTGTACTGAATCGGAAATAAATTCTCAACTTTGGGCTTAATTGGCTCACAAGTAGGCAGTAAACTGGTTTGCACAAGTTGCTGTAACCAAAAAGCCAAAGTGCGATCGCTAAGTTGAAATTCAATCCAACCAGATTCCCTAACTTTGACGTAAAAATCAAACTGATTTTCAGCGCGAGTTTCCCCAGTTAAAACAAAAGAATCGACAAGTTGAGTAGCGATCGCCCCAGGAGACTGTTTCAGTAGAGAAGAAAGTTGTAGTGCGATCGCACAACGATAAGTAATACCGTAATTATTCTGAGTATTCTTCAACCGATACAAAGCAATATCTCCGGGTTTTCCCCTATCCCCGTAACTTCCTAGTACGCAAAAACCCCGATCTGAAGCCCATAAATTGAGCGAATCAGAAATTTTTTGCTGCAATAAATACCGAATCGAGAGACAATTACTAAAGACTCTTAAATAAACATACCGAAGTAAGGTATTTTTTGTTACCTTAGAATTCATATCAAATCCTAGTAAAAAGTGGCATTTTAGTTGCGAAACCCACTATGCACTCCCCAACTCACATTCCAGAGGCATCCAGACCTTTTTTAACTTGGCAAAGAATTCTTGATTGGGCGCAAATACATTATCGAGAACGAATTTTCACCAAAGATGAGCGGATTCCGGCTCGTCCAAAACTGCTATATTTAGTCCATAGGGGAGCTATCCGCCTAGTGGGTACGGCACAAGTTAGTGCTACGCAAAACAAATCAGGATCTCCATCGACATCGCCCATCGCGGAAGAAGGTTTTCTCGGTTTCATTGGTGCTGGTCAGCCTTTTGAAATTGTCGCACAATCTCCTTTTACTCTCCAAGCCTACGCTCACGTCGATCAAACTTCGGTAATTTGGATGTATTGGCACGATCTCGATAATTGGCCCCACTTTCGCCGCGAAGTTTTAGATGCTTTTCGTTACCAACACCAGCGTAAGTTACTTTGGTTGAGTACCCTTGGACAGCGACGCACGATCGATCGTTTGTTAGGATTTTTGACGCTACTGATCGAAGAATACGGCGAAAGTAACGATCAAGGTTACTTTTTGCCTTATCCGCTTACTCATGCTCAAATCGGTAGTGCAATTGGTTCAACTCGTGTTACTGTGACTCGTTTGATGGGTAAATTGCGTCAAAAAGGCTTAATTACGATCGAAGGTGATAATTTGATTTGTTTACCTCATGTTTCTCTCGCAAAACAACTGGGAAAAGATCGAGATGGCGATCGCTAGTGAAAAAGCTAAAAAAGAGGGGTGAAGCAAGGGAGACAATCTAATTGTTCACTAAACCCAGTCCCTAATCCCTACTTCACAGACGCGATCGCCTCTTTTCCAGACTGAGAGTTCACAAAACCTAAAAATGCCTGTACTTCTGGGGATGCGGGCTGTTGATAAACATAAGCTAAATTTCTTCGATAAGGATAATTACCCGCTTGGGGGGTTAAACCATCTATGGGTATGACTTGAACTGTACTTTGATTCGCAGCTTGGGTGTAAGTTGCATAACCGATCCCGTTTTCGCCTAATGCTCGAAATAAAGGTGTGGTTGCATCTCGGTCTAAGGTGGTAAAGTTAGCACTATTGCCGAAATTGCCTTTATTTAAAACTAATTCTTGGAAAGCTTGACGAGTTCCACTAACTGAGGGACGATTGATCACTTGGATAGTTCCGGAAGTTCTTCTCCCTACGGCTGACCAATCGGTAATTTGTCCTTGAAAAATTTGTACAACTTGTTGTTGAGTTAAACTACCTCGCAGAGGATTAGTAATTCCGGCAACGATCGCGATCGCATCTTGGGCTACGGTAACTGCGGCTAAACCTGTACCTTGTTCTTGAGGTGTTAAAGCGCGAGAAATAGCTGCTAAATCTACACTTCCCGACTGTACCGCTTCGATCCCTTTTTCTGTACCACCTGCTAAAGTAATTACTCTGGTATTCCCAAACTGTTGCTCAAAGCTATTTTTTAAGGCTTGATTAATTTGTACCATACTCGTAGAACCTTCGATCCGAATTGTGGTTCCTGCTGGTACATTATCTGGTGGAGTAAACTCATTTGTGGGTGTGTCAGTCGAGTTATTTGAATTTTCTGGTGGATTGATTGCTGGATCGACATTTCCGTTATTGTTTCCGCTAATTAATCCTTGTATACCTCCAGATTTAGTAAACCACCAATAGCCACCGCCAAGTAAAGCTAAGGTGATAATTAAAGCTAGAATTAAGGGGATGGTTTCGTTTTTTTGTGACATAGAAGCTACAAATATCTCCTGCTTCTACTTTAAGGTATCGGTACAAATTCATAGCCAAAAGAAGTACGCGATCCGGGTTGAATAGTTACTAATTGTACAGCTTGGTTGCGATCGCCGGAACTCAAAAAACGAATGTCTCCTGATGCACCCCTAGCTTCAAAGTTACCAGAGGAAAGGGCTTGTTGCACTCCACTACGACTAGGATTACGCTTTAAAGCAGCGATTAAGGCTTGGGTAGCATCATAAGCTAAAGCGGTACGCCAGTTAACTTCTCCCCCCCACAATTTTCCTGCTGCTTGAGGAAATTCGGCATCAGGATCGGCAAGAATATGCCAAGGTACTGCTAAAATCATGCCTACGGCATCAGAACGCCCAATTTGTAAGGTTTTGGCTTTGTATGCACTATCTCCAGCTAACAATGGTAAACGCTTGTCGTTAACTTGGACTACTTGTAAAGCTTGGTCGAGAGTAGCAGAATTAGCTGCTAACATCAAAACTTCTGCACCTTTAGCGATCGCGTCGTTTACCGCACTGGCAGAATTAAAGTTAGGATCGATCAAGTCATATTCAGCAATTACCTCTCCTCCATCACCAAATAAAGCGGTTGTATATTCGTCTTTGAGAGATTTACTGTAACTACTCTCTGAGTTAAAAAACACCACCGCTTTTTGTAACTTTAATTCATTAACGGTATAGCGAGAAAGGGCGCTACCTGCGAAGCGATCGCTGGGAACAGTCCGAAAGATATAATTTCCTACAGTAGAAAGTTCTACAGAAGTAGATGTTGGCGAAATCATTACTAAGTTATTTGCTTGATAAATTTCGGCTGCGGCTAAACTAACTGAACTTCCAAAATGACCAATTACTCCGAAAATATTCGGATTATTAACAAATTCTTCAGCTAATTCTTCAGCAATTTCTGGATCATTATCATCATTAGCAATTAAAATTTTTATGGGAATCCCATTAATTCCACCTGCTTGATTAATTTCCTGTTGCGCTTGGGCAACACCACGCAGCATTTCTTGCGCCGCATCAAGTTCTTCACCAATAGGCATTGAAGCAACAATTGTGTAGGATTTAGTTTGACCAATCCGAGCATTATTCAGATAAATTAGGGCTTCGGGATCGTTACCTTTTGCTCGTAAAGAATTTTGGAGATAATTAATAGCTTCTGTATAATTACCTTTAGCGATCGCTGCTGTCGCACTAACTTTTTCTTGAGTCCCATCTCCCGAAATTAAAATTTTATCTCCCTCACTAATTCTTGCAGTTAAACTTGTCTTTGATTCTGTATTTTTATTGACTATTTCGGAATTTTCTTTTGGCTCTAAATTACCAGAATTACCCGAATCTGAATTATTACTTCCATTTGATTTACCAAAATTTTCCGAATTCGTAAACCACCAAATTCCTCCTGCAACTAAAACTAAAGTCGCAAGCAAAGAAATTAACAAGAGTTTTGTTTCGTTTTGCTGAGTCATTTTTAGTTATTTCATTATTATTTATATTTAACATTTATTAGTAGCTAGCTAGAGCATTACTAGATTAGGTTAAGACATTTTTAATTAAGTGCTGTCTCAAGCTCATCTTAGTCGCTAATACTTTCAATAATGTCCTAATAGGAAATACACTGATATTTGCTACATATCATAACCTTGCCAAGACGTGACCCGCAAGGTCTGAAACCTAATCCCCATTGGGAAAATACCTCCTAAAAACGAAAGGAATCAAAAAATTATTTCAGAAATTGCGATCCCAATTTGATTTAGCTACGATACATAAAATTGTGTAAAGACGTTCCAGGTAACGTTTCTACAGAGTCGGTATCTGTAGCATTCATTTACGAAAATGGGCTGAAAATTGAGAGTAGTAGAATCAGCAGCCGAACTCAGAAAGCTAGGGAAAAAGGAAAAGAACCAACTTGTCAAAGCAAGAAGGCAAATTCTTTACTGGCTAAAAACTAATCAGGGAGAAAACATCAAGGAAATTGCGGCGTTAACTGGTTGTCATGAGAATTTACATCTGATTCAAGATTCGATCTTCCTTCATCTAGAACAATGCTCAAAAAAAAAGACTACAAAAGTATTTGAGGCTTTTGTAGTCTGAACTAAATTGAAGCGGAGAAACTTAGAAATTCATTTCCGCAGCTTGGACTCTTTCGACTTGCTTCTTCTTGATAACCAGCATTAATTGTGCCAGCAT
This sequence comes from Oscillatoria sp. PMC 1068.18, assembly GCA_035968095.1. Lineage (GTDB taxonomy): Bacteria > Cyanobacteriota > Cyanobacteriia > Cyanobacteriales > SIO1D9 > IIICB1. Next base: position 4,044 of record JAWQFW010000048.1, on the reverse strand, counting down.
AATTCCAGCGATAAATACCAACAACCACTTGATGCGATTGGGGCTTTGTAAGACAATTTCAGCATCTTCTTGACCAAAACCACCAACGTTAGGATTATTAGTAAGAGCTTCTCCAGCAGTTACTTGCTGTCCTTGAGAAACAATCAACTCTGGTCCTGGGGGAATATTTTCTGTTACTGTTTCCCCGTCGGGAGTTTGAATGCTGAGAGTGTAACCAACATAATCTTCAAAGCTAATCTCGGCGATCGTTCCATCTACCGAAGCATTGAAAACGTTATTATTACTTTTATCACCTGTGGGGTAAACTTGACCGCGACCACGGTTAGCACCTAGGTGAATCGGATATTTACCGAAGTAAACATTTTTATCAGTTTTGGGGTCAGGAGAAAGAATCGGGAAAGTAATTTCTTGGTATTGTTCTCCTGGTAGGGGACCAACCAAAATTACGTTTTCCTGGTCTGCACTATAAGGCATAAAGTAGGTATCGCCAACTTTTTCCTTTAGTTCTTCGGGAATTCTCTCTGAGGGAGCAATCTTGAAGCCTTCAGGTAACATTAAGACTGCACCGACATTTAAACCACCTTTGGAACCGTCGCCTAAAACTTGCTGAGTATCTAAGTCATAGGGAATTTTGACGACAGCTTCAAATACGGTGTCTGGTAGTACAGACAAAGGTAATTCTACTTCAGCAGGTTTTTCTGCGAGGTGGCAGTTAGCGCAAACAATTCGTCCTGTGGCTTCGCGAGGAGTTTCCGGGGCGGTTTGTTGCGCCCAGAAGGGATAAGCCGCCGCCGCATGGGGTAAGGCGATGTCGCTAGCGAAGAAAAAAGCAACAGTGGCGATCGCGATAATTGCTGTTTTGGCGATACTCTGTTTGAGGATGCGCCCCATTGCCGTGATTGAAGGTGTTCTCATCTCTGATGTAAAGGAAATCAAAATTCAGTATCTAAATTAATTACAAGCAAAGGTCAATCTTTCTTTTTATGTCCACCAAGGGTTTTCACCTGTACGGAAGTCGGTTTCTTCCCAATCTGTAAATACCAGTTTGTCGTCTTCGGTGACATTAGTGTGAACTAATGCTAAAGATAAAGGTGCAGGACCGCGCACGACTTTACCTTCGGCGTTGTACTGAGAACCGTGACAAGGACAAATAAATTTGTTCTCGCTACCGTTCCAAGGCACAACACAGCCTAAGTGAGTGCAAACTGCATTTAAGCCGTAACTAGCTATTTCTTGGTCTTCGGTGACAATAACGTAGGTGGGGTCGCCTTTTAATCCTTGAGCGAGAGTCCGAGAACCTACACTGTGGTTCGCTAAAAAGTCATCGACAATAATGTCGTTACCTAAAGCGTCTTTTGCGGTGACACCACCACCTGTACCACCGCTAGAAGGAGGAATAAAATATTTAACGACTGGATAAAGCGCTCCTGCGGCTACGCCAGTAATTGTGCCGAAGGTCAATAAGTTCATGAATTGACGACGACCCATATCGGGGACATCGGAAGATCCGGAAATTTGTGCCATAACTCCTAGGGAATCGTATACTTTTCTCAAGCCAGCACAGCGCTTCAGCTTGTATTTCTTAACCTTTTTCTCAGTTTAGACCTAGCTTCAACCGAGGCTGGCTTTTTTAAGTTTGTCTTTGTCTGTGAGCTACCTACCCTTGAACAACCAAGTCGGTTTGCTCTCTCATTGTTCTTTAAAAAGGTTTACGAGGTCTTCAATTATTATTACAGAAAATTTACCTTAGTGGTTTGTTGTTGGTTAACAACCTTTTGGCAACATTATTAAAGAATAAGCCTAAAACTGCATTTTTTGTTTACTTGTCAAGCTAAAAATTAATTGTAAAAAATTGTTAAATAAATGAGCGAAAGGAAAGATTAAGGTGTATGAATGGACAAAAATTACAACAATTGCTGCTCAACAAATGGGGAAAATCTTATGATATCCAGCTAAGGAAAATTAAAGGCAGGATTTACGTGCAAGTGATGTGGAAGTATTTAGAGCAAGCGTCGTTTCCTTTGAGTGAAATAGAGTATATCGAGCATTTAAACGCGGTTTCTAGTTACTTGGAAGCCTGGGGAGCAGTTGCTCAGGTAAAAGAGTATCTGGAGAAGACACGCGATCGCCCCCGACTCGGAAAAGCAGTCAGCATTCCTTTAGATTTGGGTGCGGTGGAGTCAGAATGGATAATTTGAGAAATTCCTAAAAAGTTAACGAAAGCGATTGATTGTCTGACTACAGTTACAGAAATGCGACCTCAGCGAGCGGCGATTAGGCTAGGATTACGGAATAGCGATCGCTTCCCAAGTAGTTACATCACAAGGTAACGTCTTCATAAAGTTCGGCAAAGGTGCTTTCTAGGTCAATACTGGCAAGTTGAAAACTGTTTTGTCCTGGGGCATAAAATTGGAATACCCACATTCGGGCTTCGCTGCAACGATAACAGTCCACTCGCTGCTGACGAGTGCTAATTAAGACATATTCTTCTAGGGTATCTAGGGTTTGATAATCAATAAATTTATCGCCTCGGTCAAAAGCTTCGGTAGAGTCAGACAAAATTTCCACGATCAGCTTAGGATAGCGTTTATAAGTTGCTGTCTGGGAGTCACGGCGATCGCAAGTGACCATAATATCTGGATAATAAAAACAGTTACATTCTTCAAGTTTGGCTTTAACATCCGCAAAGTAAACACGACAGTTTGAACCGCGCAAATGGCTACGAATTAGGGTGTAAAGGTTTCCTGCGATCTGATTATGGTTGTCAGTTGTACCAGCCATTGCGTAGGCTTTACCGTAGCGATATTCGTGTTTGACCGAACTTTGGGCTTCGAGTTGAAGGTATTCGTCGGGGGACATCTGGTTGTATTGTGGTGTGGCAATCATAATTAGTTATTCTCGATTGGTGGACGAATATTTAAACCTAACTCACTCTACTTACCAAATAATTTCACCATCCCGATGCCGCCAAAATAAAGACTCAGTACCGCCCCAGCAAGCAGAGATTGAGTCACAGGATCGGTAGAAGGAGTTAGCACTGCGCCTAAAATTACTGCTCCGAGAACCACAAAGCGCCACCCAGCGACCATTTGCTGTGAGGAGACAATACCCAAAGCGCCTAAAAGTAACTGAATAATCGGGACTTGAAACGCCAAACCCGTGCTAAACATCAACAGCAGGACAAATTCAAAATACTTGTCAATTGACCACTGTTGCTCAACTACATCTGCACCGTAGCTGATAAAGAAATTCAGTGCTGCGGGAACCAGGGCAAGATAAGAAAAGGCTAATCCGACGAAAAAGAGGACAGTCGAACCCAAAACGATTGGTGCGAGTAAGCGAGTTTCCCGACGAGTCAGCCCTGGTAAAACAAACTGAATAATTTGATAAACGATAAAAGGACTAACAATTAGTAAACCGCTATATCCAGCTACTTTCAAAGAGACAAAGAAAAATTCTCCGGGAGCCAACTGAACAAATTTTACTCCTTGGGCAGGAACTTCAAGGAGACGCACAATGGGGCGAACAGCAAAGAAACAGCCAATTACGCCGATGACACCAGCAATTAAAGAATAAAAAATTCGCAGTCGTAACTCTTCGAGATGGTCGAAAAGAGACATTTCGACATCGTTAGGTACTTCATCAAGATAGCGATCGCTTTCTGGTGCTGTTTCTAGTTCTGTGGGAGGCATAATTGCTAGTTAATTGACAACTCCCCATTCTCAAGGGGTGAGTAGGGTTTTAGACTCAGTTTTTTGCGATAAGTCCGGAGTCTGTTTTTATTTTACGAGATTGCTGTTTTCCGTGAGTAGTTCGCACGTAGCCGCATTTCCCAGTTTTCAGTTTTCCGTGACCAGTTTTCAGCGATCGCCGCTCGGGGATCGGTTTTCAGTTTATCCTCCTTGTTTCCCAATCCCCAGAAGAGGAGTGTTGGGGGTATGGGAAGTGTGGGAGGTGTTGGGAGTGTTGGGAGTGTTGGGGGTTTTGGGGGTTTTGGGGGTTTTGGGAGTTTTGGGGGTATGGGAAGTATGCTCAGTTTTGGAA
>JAWQFW010000047.1:22722-25772 GCA_035968095.1 Oscillatoria sp. PMC 1068.18 | reverse complement strand
TTAAGATTAATGGCGCTGTGAGGTACTCCGGGGGGAATTTTGACTACTTGAGGTTGGTTTTCGCTTAAATAAATATATCTGTATTGACGATTTTGTAAGATGACTAAAATGAAACTGCCGCGTACTACTAATAATTGATCTGTTTGATAGCGATGGACAAATAAATCGTCGATTGTTTGACTCGGAATTTGTACGAGCATTGTTTCGTGACTTGATTGGGGAGTATAAAATTGTGTCATCCCTCCCTGGATAGATTCTAATGGGGTAATTTCAATCTTTTTGTTCAGTCCCATAGCCTAAATCCTGGCGATCTTTCTCTCTCGATTTTAGAACTTGAATTATAAAAAAATGTTACGCAAATAACACAAGCGCTTCAGATTGTGTATTTAAGCCTAGAGGTAGAGACGTTGCAGGTAACATCTCTACCTTTGGTAAAGGTTAATCAGTTCCCTTGGGAGACTTTCAGGCTACTAGGTTGAGCTAAATCGCCGGAAATAACGATACCTCGGTCGTTAGCGCGAAGATGGCGCACAATTTTGTAAATTGCTTCAATTTCTGCTGTCGCGTCGGCTTTGGTGGCTAATTCAGCCAAAGATAAAGGCGTAGTTTGGGTTTCTAAGACTTTGACGATCTGATTTTGCAGCGCTAAGACAGAAGCGGCAGCTTTTTTACCTGCTTCAACACCGGGTTGATGGTAAGCGTTGATATTCACTAGGAAGCCATACAAACTCACAGCGCGATCGTATAAAGCAATTAAAGCGCCGACGGTACGAGGATTAACTTCTCGAATCGTTACGGTAACGGAATCTCTACCATTTTCGTATAAAGCTTGGCGGGTTCCTTGTAACAGTCCGGAGAGGTAATCTCCAGAAGTGACACCAGGTTCGACTTCGGGGGATTTTTCGGTACGGTCTTGTAAAACTTCGATAAAGGTGACAAAAAAGTTATTCACACCTTCTCGTAGTTGTTGGACGTAAGCGTGTTGGTCGGTGCTACCTTTGTTACCGTAAACAGCAATTCCTTGATGAACTATATTTCCATCGAGGTCTTTTTCTTTCCCTAAAGATTCCATGACTAATTGCTGAAGATAGCGACTAAATAATAGCAAACTGTCTTTGTAAGGCAAAACTACCATGTCTTTTTCGCCTTTGCCGTTAGTAGCAAAATACCAGGAAAGAGCTAACAGTGCTGCCGGATTACCTTTGATGGTGCGATCGCGTGTAATCTCATCCATGATTTTCGCACCTGTCAGCATTTCTTGAATTTCAATTCCTTGTAACGCTGCGGGAACTAAACCCACGGCTGACATTTCTGAGGTACGTCCTCCTACCCAGTCATACATGGGAAAACTGGCTAACCAGCCTTCTTCTTGGGCGATTCGATCTAATTTGCTGTCTTTCCCGGTAATTGCCACTGCATGGGCGGCAAAATCGAGATTTTCAGCCTCATAGACTGCTTTTGCTTCGATCATCCCATTGCGAGTTTCGGGAGTTCCTCCAGATTTCGAGATGACTAAAACTAGAGTTGTGTTCAGACGAGAACCAATTTCGGCAATTGTGCGATCGATGCCGCTAGGGTCGGTATTATCGATAAAATGAATTGCTAAAGGTGCATCAATTGGGGCTAAAGCTGCTGCGACGAACTCTGGTCCCAATGCCGAACCGCCAATTCCAATCGAGAGAATATCGGTAAATTTGGTTTCTCCAGGCGCTTTAATCTCGCCACTGTGGACTTTTTCGGTAAAAGCTTCAATTGCTTCGAGAGTGTTGTCGATATCTTCTTTTAGCTCCGGAGTTGGGGCTAACTTTGAGTTACGCAGCCAATAGTGACCAACCATGCGATTTTCGTCGGGATTGGCGATCGCGCCTCTCTCTAAAGCATCCATTTGTTCAAAAGCTTTGTCAAACATTGGCTTCATCTTCGCGATAAAACCGTCATCGAAGCGCATCCGGGATACATCCAGATAAAACTCCAGTTGTTCGTTGTAATACAACCAATCTTGATAACGTTGCCAAAGTGCAGCAGAATCCATAAACTCAATTTCAACTGTAATATCTCACTCGTAAGTTTACGGTAAGGTTAGGATCTTCGGGCGATCGCTTATTTTTTCTCTAATTTTCTGCCGCCAGATTTGTCTTGACATTATCACCAATTTATGCAGTTTTAGCCATGAAAAAACCCGCCGTAGCGGGTATTAACCTTCAAACACTAACTTCTGTTAAAGCATCTTAGCGACCTTAGTTTACGTCTGGTGCGCCTAGTGCGTGAGAAAATATCTCTTTATGCGCGATCGATAATGTTCTTCGCATCATCTTTCAAATTTTCTTGTTCGTGCATCGCTTTCGCTTGCATTTGTTTGACTTTACCTTCTACTTTTTGTCTTTCATTTCCCGAAAGTTCTCCTACTGCTTCTTGTACTTTACCTTCGAGATTTTTTGCAGTAGCTTTAATTCTGTCTTCAGCAGTCATTTTTAACTCCTTATATTTCTAAATGGTGAATAAATAAATTAAATTAAATTCGGCGACCTCTGGCAAATCTTTCCCAGATAAAGATAGCAATAATTGCGCCAACAATCGCTAAAATTACACCGGGAATAGTTAAACTTGCTGAGGTTAGCGCTAGCGTCTTCGTCGTTAAAAGAGTTGCGAGGGAACCACCGATAACAGCCCCAACAATACCTAAGACAATTGTACTGAGAATCCCGCCACCTTGATAACCAGGATAGATAGCTTTAGCGATCGCTCCGGCAATTAAACCTAAAACAACCCACGCTATAATACTCATTATTTAGAAACGTTTTTTAACGTTGTGAAATCGATAACTAAAAAGTAGCAGCTTCGGTTTTCTATTTCACTCTCCCTAACGAAGTAACTTCAGTGAACCAAAAGAAGTAAGCCGCAGGATAGAGAATATTTTTTCAGCAAATGTAGGGGCAAACCCCCTGTGGTTGCCCCTCTTGATTAGGAAGTATTAATGTCTAAAAATGTCATCGGTGAATCACAACGCCGAACGACTAAAGTCGCGGCTACACGAGCGAGGTTCCCCCTTC
>JAWQFW010000047.1:2654-22622 GCA_035968095.1 Oscillatoria sp. PMC 1068.18 | reverse complement strand
TGTAGAGACTTGACACGCAACATCTCCAGCAGTTGCCATCACGCCTCAACTTAAGAATCACAACGCCGAACGACTAAAGTCGCGGCTACACGAGCGAGGTTCCCCCTTCGCGGGCTGAATTGATACCAGCAGAAAGATTGTGTAGAGACTTGACACGCAACATCTCCAGCAGTTGCCATCACGCCTCAACTTAAGCCAAAATTAAGAAAAACCTTCCAGGAAAAATTATGGTAACTTGGCGTAGCAGCAAAAAGTCCTTTCCCGTCGAGTGCGTAAAAACCAAGTCAATTGCTTCTAGTATTATTGCGAGTAGTTTGATCTTTGTCTCCCTGACAGGTTGTTTGGCAAAACAATGTTCAAATCAAGACCTTAAAGCAGAAACACTGGAACAGAGCCAAGGACAACGTACAGCAGAAGAATGGTACAACGAGGGAAGTAAATTTGCGGAGTCTAGACAGTATACGAAAGCTATAGCTAGTTACGATCGAGCCACCAAGATTAAACCTAACTATCATCAAGCTTGGCATGTTCGAGGTAAGGTACTTCATAATTTAGAAAGATATCAAGAAGCCATAGCTTCCTATGACCAAGCACTCAAAATTCAACCTAACAATTTTTGGGTTTGGTATGATCGAGGTCTTGCACTAGAAAGCTTAGAACGACACATTGATGCACTTGCTAGCTTTAATGAATCGGTCAGACTTCAACCTGACTATGGTAAGGCTTGGTACGACCGAGGCGTTGTGCTTCATTATTTAGAACAATATCAAGAAGCCATCGCTTCCTACGACCAAGCGATCGAAAGTCAACTTATTATGGTAGACGATTTTGGAAACTATACCAAGCCGATTGATAACTACATCGAAGCTGTCCACCTTCAAGCTGACTATGGCGCTGTTTGGCATGGTCGAGGTATGGCACTTTATCATTTAGAAAAATACCAAGAAGCGATCGCCAGTTATGACAAAGCTTTAGAAATCGAACCTGACAACCAAGAAGTTATTGAAAACCGCAGATTAGCATTAGAAAAACTTGATCGTTAACAGAAATTCCCTAGAAGCGCTAAACCTCTACAAATTCCGTCCTTGGGGAAATTTCCGAACCTTGATATTCAACAGACTCAACAATCTGATGTGGTGTATCTCCCATTGCTTCGTCGAATTGCTTCTCGGTTGCGGTGATATCTTCCACAGGGACAGAATTCCAGTCTTGACGAGTTCGCCAACGTATGATCAAGACAAGTTCGTCTGCTTGATTTGGATTTAACCAGACTTCTTTCCCGAAAAAACCAGGATAGCGATTCAGCATGGTTGTCCAAATTTCTCCATCTTTCTGAACATACTTTTCTCGCGCTTCACCGAGCAACTTTGACGCGCAGCCATTCAATTACCATAGTTATTCTTGACTTTTCGGACAGCCGTACCTACTTCAGGTTTAACAACCAGTTTGATTATGCCATGATGTATGTCAGTGACGGAGTTTCTAGATTTTGGACAGATTGAAGACAGTTTCTCCAGCTTAGTTACTCCTCACATTTTTAACATCCGATCGGGGCGTGGGATTGAGTGCGTTCCAAGGATAATAATTAAATAGGTAATTGAACTATGAATAATGAAAATTGGATTCAACAGTTATTTATGGTTGGTATCGGGACAACCTCTTTGGTAACTGAAAAATTGCGCGAAGCTAGCGAACAGTTGGTGCGGGATGGTAAAGTTAATCCTGACCAAGCGAAGGCGATGGTTGATGAGGTGATGGAGAAAATTAACACCGATCGCGGTAATATCGAAGGGCAGATGGAGCGAGAATTGCGCCGTTTGTTACAAGATTTAGGTGTTCCTCGTCAGTCGGAAATGGATGAGTTACGAGGACGCATAGATCGTTTGGAACGTCAAGTACGAGATTTAGAAAATAAGCTTTGGCGTTAAGTAGCTATAGGATAAGATTATGAAACCGATTTTAATTAGCTTGGCGGCGATCGCTGTTTTTGGTTTGTTTTTGGTGGTGTCTGTGGTATTAAACAATAATGCTGGAAATGTGGTGACAGCTAATACTGATTCCCCAGTGACAACAGAAGTTCCTAGCGATCGCACCGTTGCTGATGCAGCTAATACACAATTACAGGATATTAACATGGATGAAGCTATCACTACTGGTTCTGGGCTGAAATACGTCGAAATTCAAGAAGGAACGGGTTCAACACCCAAACCAGGACAAACGGTTGTGGTTCACTACACTGGTACTCTCGAAGATGGCACTAAGTTTGACAGTTCGCGCGATCGCGGGTCACCTTTTTCTTTTAAAATCGGTGTCGGACAAGTTATTAAAGGCTGGGATGAAGGTGTCGGGATGATGAAAGAAGGGGGTCGTCGCAAGTTGATTATTCCTCCAGAATTGGGATACGGTAGCAGAGGTGCGGGAGGTGTGATTCCTCCCAATGCGACACTCATTTTTGATGTTGAATTGTTGGAAATTGCTTCTTAAAAAACGAAGTTAAATACAAAAGGAACGCGGGTTATTAGCTTCAAATTTAGCTATCCTGCGTTCTGTTTTTTCTTGACATTTTGACAGTTTTATGGTACATGACGAAAAAGTTTAATATCCACCTTGAGGAGCGAGATTATCAAACTTAGTTAATTCCGGTAAAAATAGCAGTTTCACGGTTCCCGTCGGTCCGTTACGATGTTTAGTAATAATTGCTTCAGCGATATTGCGATCGGGCGAATCAGGATTATAATAACTATCTCGATACAACATCAAAATCAAATCTGCATCTTGTTCTAAAGCACCTGATTCGCGTAAATCCGACATCATTGGACGTTTATTAGTTCTTTGTTCGACTCCCCGACTAAGTTGAGAAAGCGCAATCACCGGAACATTTAATTCACGAGATAAACCCTTCAAAGAACGAGTAATTTTTGCTAACTCTTGAACTCGATTATCGCTACCGCTTCCCTCCATTAATTGTAAATAATCAATTAAAACTAAACCTAAATTTCCCCCTTGTTCCGCTTGCAAACGACGTGCCTCGGAGCGCATTTGCATCACGCTCAAGTTCGCGGTATCATCAATAAAAATCGGTAAGTCAGATAACATTCCCAAAGCATTAACCAAACTCTCCATTTCAGTTTGACTAATCCGTCCCGATCGCAAACGGTTTCCTTCAATTCTCGCTTCACTAGCTAGCAAACGCTGCGATAACTGCTCCTTCGACATTTCCAAGCTAAAAATAGCCACTGACAAACCATGTTCTTTCGCAATATTAGCAGCCATTCCTAGCCCCAAAGCAGTTTTTCCCATCGAAGGTCTACCCGCGATAATAATTAAATCCGAGCGTCCGAAACCACTCGTCATTGCATCCAAATCGTAGAAACCGCAAGTAATTCCGGGAAGTTTCGTTTGTTCTTGGAGCGCTTCAATTTCGTTAAAGGTATCGGTGAGGGTATCTGCTAAAGAAACTAAACCTTGTTGGGGACGCTGCTGCGTTAGACCAAAAATTTTCTGTTCCGACTCATCAAAAACTGTATTTAACTCTTTAGCAGTATTGTAAGCTAAATCAATAATCTCATTTCCCGCCTTAATTAATTCACGACGCTGATACTTTTCCTCAACTAGCAGCGCATAGCGGTCGATATTCACGGCTGAGACAGTCGGCGCTACTAATTGTACCAATTTATTCGTCCCACCGATTTTTTCGAGTAAAGCGCGATCGCGCAACCAACTCGCAACCGTCGTCAAATCAGTCGGTTTCCCTTGACGAAAAAGTTCAAAAGCTGCTTGATAAATCTCGCGATGAGCGCTCACATAAAACGCTTCCGGACGCAGCAAATCTGCTACCCTACCAATAGCTTCCGGATCTTGTAAAATCCCACCGAGAATCGACTCCTCCGCATCAATATTTTGCGGTGGAAGAGAATGACTTTGACTCGAAGCAAAAAATTCTTGGGTCATTCTTCTCTAGGGGATTGGGGATTAGAGAGGGGGGAGACAAGGGGGACAAGGAAGAATTGGGAGACAAGGGAGAATTGGGAGACAAGGAAGAGTAAATGGTTGGTAAGATGTCTATTGGTAACTTCCAAAACTGACCATACTCCCAACACCCCAATCACCAGTCCCCAGTCCCCGGTTCCTAATCTAAAGAGGAGCAACCTGAATTTCAATTTTTGCGGTAACTTCTGGATGAAGTTTAACTTCAGCCTCGTAAAAACCAATGCTACTAATATCTGGTAAAGTAATTCCCCGACGGTCTACTTCTTGACCAGTAGCTTGTTGAATTGCTTCTGCTACTTCAGTAGTTGTCACCGTACCGAAGATAGCCTCTTTTTCACCTACCTGTTTGCGAATCGTAAAACGACCAATAGTTTGTAAAGCAGTTTTGCGGTTTTCTGCTTGTTGCTTTTCTGCTTCCAAGCGCTGTCTTTCTTTTTCTCTTCTTTGTTCAACTTGCTTGAGAATACCAGGAGTTGCTCGGACAGCAATTCCTTGGGGAACTAGGTAATTGCGAGCATAACCTGGAGCTACTTCCACTAAGTCTCCTGCATTACCTAGCTTATTTACGTCTTTACTTAATACTACTTGTACGCGGTGTGCCATAGTCTGTTGGAAAATTGTTCAGTTTGCTAAATTTTCCCCAATCGCTACTGACGATGGAGGCAAACATTTGATTTTAACATTAAAATTGGTCTTTCATCCCACGTAAACGGGCAAAGGTTCGGATTGGATCTTGAATTCCCGTCGCTGCTTGTAATTCCTGACGATCCCAGCGTAAAAAGGGATTGGTTAATTTTTCAATTTGTAATAAAGATGGTATTGTCGCTTGATTTTGCTGACGAGCTTCTGTTACTTCTCGGTAGCGAGTTTGTAAAGCGGAATTGTTAGGATCGACGGTAAGAGCGAATTGAAGATTTTTGAGTGTATATTCGTGAGCGCACCAAATCCGAGTATCGTCAGGTAAAGCGCGAATTTTACTTAAAGAATCAACCATTTGGGCTGGTGTACCTTCAAATAGTCTGCCACAGCCACCAGCAAATAAGGTATCACCGCAGAATAATTCCCCTGGTTGATTGGGTTTAGTTGGGGGAAAATAGTAGGCGATATGAGCGCGGGTATGTCCGGGAACAAAAAAGACTTGACCGATGCTACCAGCAAATTCTACCGTATCGCCTTCATTTAAGAATACCTCTTGTCCGGGGATTCTGCCGCGATCGCTACTACCACCATAAACCTGCACCTGGGGAAAATGTTTGATTAGCTGTTTGTTTCCTCCCACATGATCGTAATGATGGTGAGTGTTGAAAATTGCCACCAATTCAGCATCCAAAGCTTTGAGAAGCTGTAAAACTGGCTTCGCTTCCGCAGGATCTACCACTGCGGCTGTCTTGGCTTCAGGACTGTAAAGTAGGAAAATGTAGTTATCAGATAGCGCCGGAATACGGTGTACCTGCATCAATAACTTCCTCCGAGAAATAGTTTTCAGGTAATTCTACTGGTAACAACTGACTCTAATAATAGTTAAGATAAAAGCGATTCTTCCTACAAGCCCCTAAAGGAGGAGTGAAGATGTGTATATCGCCGTTTGATTTACCTAAAACCACTGACAACCGATGGCAGCTAACGTTCAGAATCAGTCTAACCAAAGTGTTAAGCAAATTGTAGAGCGAATTCTCGAAACCGGGAAACTCACCCGTCAAGAGCATCTTCAGCTTGTGAATATTTTTCTGTCAGATTTTTTAGTCAGCGATGAAGGGCGATCGCAAATTAATCGAGTTTTTGACGAACTGCAAGCTGGCAGGCTAAATTTTACTAATTGAAGTTTTTTCTTAATTTACTTAATTTTATCTCGCTAGAGCTAATTCTCACAATCATTACCTTCTTAACTTTCAGCAATGACAAGCTCGGCATTCACAAAAAAACATCCCCAAAAATTAAAAATTTCTCTAATAGTTAGCGACTTATCTAGTAGCGGATCTGGTCGCTGGGGAGGGGCAGTACGTCCATTTTTACTAGCTAAAGCGCTGCAAAAACTTAACTGTGATGTCGAATTACTGGGGTTGGCATTTGATAGCAGTTCTGGCACAATTTCCGATCCAGATTTACCAATTATTTCTTTTCCTTGTCAATCTTATTCCGGTGTCATTAAAGCCGCTTCTCAACTCGTAAAAAGAATAGACGGAGATCTAATTTATGCAGTAAAACCCAAAACCAGTAGTTTTGGAATTGCGCTTCTGAAAAAACTTCTTAGTCGTCGTCCCTTATTATTAGATATTGACGATTGGGAATTGAGTTGGCATGGTGGTGATGAATGGCAATATCGCCCTAGTTTAAAACAATTAGCTCGCGATTTACTGCAACCAAAAGGAGCCTTAAGATATCCCGATCATCCGTTTTATTTAAAGCGTCTGGAAAGTTTAATTAATTACGCCGATACCGTCACAGTTCATACCACATTTTTACAACAACGTTTTGGCGGAATTTCAGTTCCAAACGGGAAAGATACTTGTTTATTTGCTCCAGAGAAATATGACCCAGAAGCTAGTCGAGCCAAATACAATTTAAGCTCATATAAAATTTTAATGTTTCCTGGCGCTCCTCGACCTTATAAAGGGGTAGAAGATTTACTGATGGCACTAGACATTCTGGAGATTTCCGACTTAAGATTAGTAATAGTTGGAGGCAGTCCCTATGACGACTACGATCGCCAATTAACTGAAAAATGGGGTCGTTGGATTATTAAATTACCTCGATGTCCCGTTGCACAAATGCCAGAAGTTGTCAGTGCGGCTCATGTATTAGTTGTTCCGCAACGGGATACTCCTGCGGCTCAAGCTCAATTTCCTTTAAAATTAACTGATGGTATGGCAATGGCAAAACCAATTTTGTCAACTCGTGTTGGTGATATTCCTGAAATTATTAGCGATACAGGTTTTCTCGTTGAGCCTAGTTCTCCTCAACAACTAGCAGAAACAATCAAAATCATTTTTGATGATTGGGAATTAGCTATTGAGAAAGGTAAAAAAGCGAGAGAAAGGTGTGTAAAATATTATAGCATTGAAACGATGGCAAATATTCTCGCTTCGGTAATCAAGCCTTGGCAAAAAAATTAATTAAATTATTAATTGTTGTTTCCCTTTACAACTAGAAAATATTGATCGTCTATGTCTTCCCCAAATCGCTTGCTTTTAAGATTTGCTTTTAAATATCCTGGTTTAGTTATTGCTACGGTAGTTCTTGGCTTTTCAGGAGCCTTATTTAATGGCGTAGGAACTGCTCTAATTGTACCTTTATTACTAGCCTTTTTGGGTAAAGAAGAATTTGAATTAAAAGGAGGTCCACCTGCGCTGCAAAAAGCGTTATCTTTTTTCGATAGTTTTCCAGAAGAACAAAAATTGATGGCAATGACGGGAGCAGTTTTGTTAGCAATTATTCTCAAGAATGTTGCTAATTATGCAAACTCGCTTACTGCTGGTTATTTATCTCGTTCTTTGGTGAATGGGATGCGACTAGAAGGATTAAAATTGCTGTTAGATGTGGATATAGATTTTTATGCTAAATATAAAATTGGCGATATTATTAATCGGATTAGTTCTGAAGTAGGAAAAACTGCGGGTGCAGTAAAAGTTGCAATTTCGATGTTTAGTGATACAATCACTATTTTAGTTTTTATTGCTTTTCTTATTTCTCTTTCATGGCAATTAACTCTTGTAGCAAGTTTTTTACTGCTATTAGTGGGTTTAGTTAATCAATATTTCATTAAACAATCCAAAGAAATTGGGAGAAGTTTAACTAAAAAGTCTCAAGAATATTCCAATAAATTATATGAAATATTAACTGGTATTCGTTTAATTAAAACTGTTAGTAAAGAAGGAGAAGAATATCGAAAAATCGAAAAAATAATTAGAGAAAGAGAGCAGGCAGATTTCCAAGCTGAAGCTAACTTTGCAGCAGTTGCACCAATTAATGAAGTATCGGGAATTATTGCTTTATTATTGATTGTTGTTTGTGGGAGTTATATATTTTCTCAACAGCTAGAAACGGTTTCTACTGATTTAGCTGTGTATCTAGTTTTGCTATTTCGTTTGCTCCCCTTTATGAGTAAGTTAAATGCGTTAAGAAGTAAGTTTGCTAATGCTACTCCTAGTGCAGAAATTATTGCAGATTTCTTAAATAAAAAAGATAAACCTTTTATGATTCAGGGGAACGAAAATTATTGTAAATTAGGAGAAGGAATTAAATTTGAAAAAGTAAGTTTTTCTTATCCAAGTCATGAAGAATTAGTGCTTCAAGATATCGATTTATGGATACCAAAAGGAAAGACTGTCGCTTTGGTCGGTTCGTCGGGTGCGGGTAAGTCTACAATAGCAGATTTATTGCCAAGATTTTACGATCCGACGAAGGGAAGAATTACTTTTGATGGAAAAGATATTCGGGAATATAAAATATCTTCTTTGAGACAAGGAATGGGAGTAGTTAGTCAAGATACTTTTTTGTTTAATAATACAGTGCGGCATAACATTGCTTACGGTCGGGAAGAAGCGACTGAGGAACAAATAATTGATGCGACGAAACGAGCTAATGCTTACGAGTTTATCATGAATTTACCCCAAGGTTTCGATACAGAAGTGGGCGATCGCGGCGTGATGCTTTCGGGGGGACAACGACAAAGATTGGCGATCGCTCGCGCTTTGCTCCGCGATCCTGATATCCTCATCTTAGATGAAGCTACTTCAGCTTTAGATACGGTTTCTGAGCGCTTAGTTCAGCAAGCAATCGATGAACTTTGTCGCGATCGCACTACTTTAGTTATTGCTCACCGACTTTCGACCGTACAAAGAGCTTATCAAATTGTGGTACTTGAAAAAGGTAAAGTTGTCGAAATTGGCAATCACGAAGAATTACTGCAAATAAAAGGTGGTCAATATGCGCGTCTTTATCAAATGCAATTTTCTGATAAGCCTAAATCTAGCTTACCTTACAGTCCAGCTTTAATGAGAACTTCTTTATTAATTTCTCAAGAATTACAAAATCGTCTTTCTTATGAAGTTCGTACTACTTTAAATGGAATGATTGGTTCCTTACGTTTATTAACTGATGATTTGATTGATACTCCCGAAGAACAAGAAGAATTACTTCAAGAGTCTTATGAGTCGGCAATTCGCTTATTGAATACTATTGAATTCTTTGAAGAAGAAGCTCCTAAATTACCGCTAAAAACTAAATAAAGCTACTTGCATTTAACTTATTTTCCAGAACAATTATGTCTAAATACTACATTTTCTATATTGGTGATGTCTTACCTCAACCCAAAGCTCATTTATCGCAAGTATCTCACTCAGCTAATGCTGCTGCTAATTTAGGTTATCCTGTAGTTTTGGTGTCCCTAGAAAAAGACGGTAGTTTGCTCAATCTCCAAAATTTAATTACTCCTTTTCGTCCGAGAAAACCCGATCCCAAATTATTAGAATTTTACCATCTTCAGTCTCACTTAAAAGTCGCTCCTTTACCGATGCCTTATCCGATAGACCGAATTCATAGTAAGCTGACTGACTCAAATACTCTTGCTTGTAAATATTACTTACCCATACATCTCAAACCGAAAACTCAAATTGTCCACAGTCGCGATTGGAATTTTATTAAAGCAGCAGTTAAAAATCAAATTCCTGCGATTTATGAATGTCATCATTATCAAAATAAACAATACGAGCCGGAAATAGTTAAGAGTCGATTTTTGCAGGTTACGGTGACTGTGGCTGATACGGTACGGGACAATTTACTGGAGATGGGAATGCCACCAGCGAAAACAGTTAAGCTGCATAATGGTTTTAACCAACTGTTTTATGAGCGACACCCAGAAGCTGCTGAAACTTGGCGCAAACAATTATTGAACGAACAGCGATCTCGTTTAGTTGTTTATGCGGGGGCTTTACATACTTTTAAAGGTATCGATCTTTTGATTGAGGTGGCTTCTCAATTGCCAAATGTTCAATTTGCTTTGGCGGGTGGTCCGGAAAAGGAACGTCAAGCTTATCAAGAAATAATTCAGTCGAAACAGCTTGAGAATGTGGCTTTAGTGGGTTATTTACCTCATAGTCAATTGGCTAGTTTGCTGCAAGCTGCTGATATTCTAGTTTATCCTCATCTTTCTGGAGAAGCTGCTAAGTTTACGTCTCCGTTGAAGTTGTTTGACTATATTGCTGCGGGAAAACCGATTGTTTCCACAACTATTCCTTCTTTAGACGATTTTCGTTCTTCTCCTTTGATTGCTGGCTGGTGTGAACCGGATAGCGTGACTGAACTTGCTCGATGTTTGGAACGGGTTTTCTCTGCATATCCTCAATGGACACCGGATCATCTTCACGATCGCACTCTGGTGGAAAAATATTCTTGGGAGAACAGAATTAAGCAAATTCTCGATTTTGTCGATCCTTCTTTTCGTCCGCAAAAAGTGACTTGAGTTTGAATTCCGCCCCCAGGCGGAATTCAGTTTAGACAGAAGTTTGCTCGGAGTTAACGTTGTTCGGTAACTCTAAACAATAACCAGCACCATACACCGTTTTGATATAACGTGGATGGCGAGGGTCGGGTTCTAGTTTAGTTCTCAAGTGTCTGATATGGACGCGGATCGTTTCGATGTCGTCGTCGGGATCGTAACCCCAGACTTCTTTGAGGATTTCGCTAGGAGATACGGTTTGTCCGTGACGCTGTAACAAACAATGTAGTAACTCAAATTCGAGATGAGTTAGTTTGACTGTTTGGTCAAACCAAATTGCTTCAAATCTTTCTGGTACTAGCGTCAATGGACCGTAGTTCAGGATTTCTGAGTGCTTTGCGGCTTGGGGGATGCGATCGGTTCGCCGCAGCAAAGCTCTCACCCGGGCTAACATTTCTTCGACTTCAAAGGGTTTGGTGAGATAGTCATCTGCACCCGCGTTGAATCCTTCTACTTTGTCTTGGGTTTGACCGAGGGCTGTCAGCATTAAAACTGGAATGTCGGCAGTGCGATCGTCTCGACGCAAGCGCTGACATACGGTAAAGCCATCAACTTTTGGTAGCATGAGATCGAGCATAATCAAGTCTGGCTGCAATTGTACGGCTAAAGCTTGACCTTTGATTCCATCTGCTGCTTGTTTTACTTCGTATCCAGCCATTTCTAGGTTGATGGATACTAATTCTGAGATTGCAAGGTCATCGTCGATGACAAGTATTCGAGGCATCACTAATTGAGTGTCAGCTATACTTTTGTTTCAGGTTTGCGAAGAATTGTAGGGGAATTTTACAATTCTGTTAACGATTATAAGCTCTAATTTTAAATTCTTTCTCAATCTGCTTGGGCTTTGATGCTTAGTTTTTGCCGCTAGGTGTGATTTTTGATCGGGAAACCTTGTTTTTCTTGATTTTTTATGGTATCCAAATGATTAATTGCTTGGTTTTTGGGTAATTCCTAAAAGTTGTTTTTCTGCTTGTTCTTTAGCTTGACTGGCTTCGGGATAATTTGGTTTATAAAGAAGGGCTTTATTGTAGGAGGCGATCGCGTCAGTGTTGCGTTGTAAGCGTAGAAGAGCGTTGCCGCGATTATACCAAGCTTCGTGTAATTCTGGTTGCAGGGCGGTGGCTTGCTCAAAGGAGACGATCGCTTCGGAATTACGTTCGAGGTTGTACAAGGTTATACCTCTTTGATACCAGATTTCTGCATCTTTTGGGCTGATTTCGAGAGCGCGATCGTAGTCAGAAAGTGCTTGTTCGTAGCGTTTTTCTTGTTGCAAAGCGAAACCGCGATGATACCAAGCGAGATAGTCATTTGGTGTTAGTTGAATGACGCGATCGTAGGCAGTAATTGCTTTTTCATCCTCTCCTAATTGACTATGAGCAATACCGAGGTTAAACCAAGCTGAGGCAAAGTCAGGTTCAAATTTGACAGCTTGTTGGAAAGAATCTCTGGCTGAGGAATAATCAGCCAAATTCAGCAAAGCATTACCGCGACTATACCAAGTTTGACTAGAATTTGGTTGTAAACTTAAAGCGCGATCGTAAGCTGCCACTGCTTCAGGATAACGTTCCAGAGAAGTGAAAGTTTCACCCATTTCGTACCAAATATTTGCCCGATCGGGTTCTAATTCTAAAACTCGTTCAAAACTAGCGATCGCGCCACTATAATCAGCTAACTTGATTTGAGTTTGCGCTTTTCCCAACCAAGCTTCAACTTGTTGAGGTTGCAGAGAAATTACTTTTTCAAAAGCAGCAATTGCTTCAGTATTTTCCTCTAAATGAGTCAGAACTTCTGCCCTACCCAACCAAGCTTCCCAATAATCCGGCTGAATTTGGATTGCCTTTTCATAAGCTGCTAAAGCTTCGCGATTTTGTTCTAAACTTTGGAGAGTATCGGCTTGACCTTTCCAAGCTTGGGCATAATCTGGTCGCAGAGCGATCGCCTCTTGATATGCTTTTAAAGCACGATCGTAATGCTTTAACTCAGAAAAAGTCATTCCTTGTTCATATAAATTAGTTGAATTCGCCGTATTGCGGAGATTCCCCAACGAAATCAGTCCAACCGTTCCCCCAGCGATCGCTAATAACCCTAACAATCCCAGAAATAACCGACTACGCTGAACACGATTGAGCTTTTTTGGAGTAACTTTATTTCCCGATACCTGAGTTGCTGATGTCAGATTTGTTGATCCCTGACCTGTTGATGTTAGAGTTGATGACATCAAAGTTGTGGTTGAATCAGTTAAATTTTGTACTGCTACCAAAGCTTCTGGCGCTGCCGGATAGCGATCGCGGTAATCATAGCTGACCATTTTCTCCAGCACTTTCCTTAATCCCGGACTTACCTGAACAATCTCATGCCAACTAATTTCGCTAGTCAAAGGATTCTTCGGCAATTTATTCGGGGAACGACCAGTTAAAGCTTTAATCGCTAACATTCCCACAGCATAAATATCGCTACTTAATTGAGGATTTCCATTCGCTTGTTCACTAGGGCGATATCCTGGAGTTCCCACTGCCACAGTCAAATCTGTTTGTCCAGAGGAAGCCACTTGAGTAGTAACTTGTTTAACCGCACCAAAATCGATTAAAACTAACTTACCATCTTTTTTACGCCTAATGATGTTACGTCCGTTAAGATCCCGGTGAATGACCTGATGTTGATGGACAAAAGTTAAAATTTCGAGAATCTCTTGCAAAAGTTTGATAACTTCGGTTTCGCTTTTTGTT
Organism: Oscillatoria sp. PMC 1068.18; assembly: GCA_035968095.1. GTDB lineage: Bacteria > Cyanobacteriota > Cyanobacteriia > Cyanobacteriales > SIO1D9 > IIICB1. The sequence continues at coordinate 9,410 of JAWQFW010000047.1, read as the reverse complement.
TGAGAAGGCGTTAGTTCTTCGTTGAGTTCTTTACCTGCGATGTACTCTTGAACCAGATAAAATTCCTCATCTTCCTCAAAATAAGCAAATAGCTGGGGAATTTGAGGATGAGTTCCCAGTTGTAACAAAGTTTGTGCTTCGGTATCAAATAACCTTCTCGCTATTTCTAAAGTCAAAGAATCTGTTGCTTGAGGTTTAAGTTGCTTAACCACACAATATCGCTTGTCGGGTAAGTGGTTATCCGTAGCAATAAAAGTAGTTCCGAATCCTCCTTGTCCCAACTGAGAAACAATTTGGTAACGCCCACTGAGTGTTTTTCCTAAAGCTAAGTTCATATCGATTATGAGTAGATGTCGCCCTGTTACTATATATTTTGGTTTCCCAATTTAAGAGCAAAGCCGCAAATCCAACTTACTGCTTATCTTTATCCTATTGCGCCGATTAGCTTGTGTTTATCAGTAATTTTGCGGATCTTTACTGATTGTACTAAAATCGTTCTTTTCGGTGGTAACTTGTTTACTTTTCAGCAGCATTGGCAATTACGAAATTGAAATACTATTCGAGTGGAAAATTTCTACTGGCTAAATCAGATTCAATCCTCAGATTATCCAGAAGTTGGAGAAAAAGCCTTTGCTTTAAGCCAACTTGAACAACGTGGCTATCCGGTAAGCGACGGTTTTGTGATTCCGAGGACAACTTTCCGAGAATTTCTGACTTTGGTGAGTGAGTCAGAACCTTTATTAGCTCAATTGCGCGATTCATTTTTGCAAATTGATCCTGACGATCGCGAAACTTTGCAATTGACAGCACAAAGATTACGTCAGGCGATCGCCGCTACTTCTTTACCGGAAGCTTGGTTAGCTCATTTAATTACCGAAGCCACAACTTTAAATGCTCCTAATTTAATTTTACGCGCTTCTCTTCCCCAACAATTAACTGGTCTACTTCCTGCCCAAATTTGTGCTTGTCAAGAAGCAAATTTAGCTACGACGCTCAAACAAGTTTGGGGACAGTTATTTAGCGCTCATTGTTTATTTTACTTTCTCCGCCACCATCAAAAATTTCCTTTCGACTTAGCTATTTTAGTTCAACCAGCGATCGCCCCTGTGGTTTCTGGAGTTGTCGAAACTGATGGTAATCTTGCCCACATTCAAGCCAATTGGGGCTTTGGACATAGTCTTGTGCGCGGCGAAATCCTACCAGATTCGTTTCAGGTAGTTCTCCCAACAGGTGAAATTCAACAACAACAAATTGGTCACAAAAATCGTGCTTATCGACTCAATCTCGAACAACACCATTTAGAAGCTTATTTACTAAGTGAAAAAGAACAAAACGCTTCTGCTCTGAGCGACAATAATTTAGCTGAATTAATCCGAGTAATTCAGCTTCTTCTTACCGAGAACGAGTCGAACTTTCATCTAGAATGGATTTTTGTTTCTATGTCAGAATCTAATCCCCCTAACCAGCTAAATTTAACTCAATTTGCATTAGTCCCATCTTCCTCTTTGAAAATCCCAACTCCTCTCAAACTTCCTAACTTAATTGTCAAGGGTTTATCTGCTTCTGGAGGACGCGCAATCGCTCCAGCTTTTATCGTTTCTGAGAGCGGCGAAAATCTGCCGACGATTCCTGCTAACTGTATTTTAGTTACTTCGAGTATTGTTCCTGATTGGTTGCCTTTACTTTATCAAGCTGCGGGTGTAATTTCCGAAAAATCGGGACTTACTTCTCATGCCGCAATTATTGCTCGTGAGTTAGGAATTCCGGCTGTAATTGGTGCTACTAATGCTATGCAAAAAATTCAACCTGGAGAGTCACTTTTAATTGATGGAACTCGCGGTGAGGTTTATCGTTTTTCTCCCCCAAAATCAATTCCTCCTCAAGTTGCCGCTACCTCATTTTTAGAGTCGGAGTCACCAATTTCCACGGACGTAAAAACTGAGGTAGAATTTCCTCAAAAAACTCCTGTTAATCATCTTTACAGTTATCCACTTGCAACGCAGTTATTTGTCAATCTCTCTCAAACTAATTCTCTTCCTAAAGCTGCTCAACTACCTGTGGATGGAATCGGTTTGTTACGAGGTGAGTTACTAATGCTAGAATTGCTCGGAAATCATGCTCCGAACTGGTGGTTACAGCCCGAAAGAAAACCTGTATTTATTCAATTATTAGCTGGCGCAATTACTCAGTTTGCTGCTACTTTTGCACCGCGTCCGGTTTTCTATCGCTCTACTGATTGGCGAGTTCCAGAGTTACCTTATTTTTTTGACCATCTTACGCAGTCGCAATCTCAACTTAATCCTCTCCTCGGAGAAAGAGGAACTTTTACTTATTTGTTACATCCAGAATTGTTTACTGCGGAGTTACAAGCTTTGGCTTTGGTTCAACAGCAAGGTTATCAGAATCTGAGTCTGATTTTACCTTTTGTTCGTAGTGTAGATGAATTTATTTTCTGTCGTCACAAAATAGCTGATTTAGGTTTGAATAAGCAGCCTGATTTTCAAGTTTGGATTATGGCGGAAGTGCCTTCGGTTTTGTTTCAGTTTGAAGATTATATTGAAGCAGGTGTACAAGGAATTTCTATTGGGACTAATGATTTAACTCAATTGCTTTTGGGAGTTGACCGCGAACGTGCTGATTTAGCAAGTTTGTTCGATGAGCGTCATCCTGCTGTTTTGGCTGCGGTTAAACAGTTTATTGATTTAGCAAATGCTCAGGAAATTCCTTGTTCGATTTGTGGTCAGGCTCCTGTTTTGTATCCGGAGTTGATTGATAGTTTGGTACGTTGGGGAATTACTTCTATTTCGGTTGAAGTTGAAGCGGTGGAAAGAACTTATCAGGCGATTGCTCGTGCGGAACAACGGCTTATTTTGGCTGCTGCAAGACGACAGTTAGGTTAGTTAGGTTTTTGCTAATTTTTAGTTGAGAGAGCGATGTAGATTGTTGCGGCATGGTTGGGTTAAGTTAAAGCGAAAATTAGTCGGATTTAGCACTTGATTTTTTGCGACTTGACATGATATTATTTACATGGTGGAGAATGACCGTGCAAAAAAAAAAGCGGGTTTCAAAACTGTAGTGATGGTCGGCTGGAAAAAGCGAAATTTCACCACCGCTTGATGTAGGCATGATTGAGAAGAAAATTGGGCAATAAATTAACAACTTAGAGACAGTCGCGCTAGATTCAAGGGTTTTCTTTACCTGGGATTAGTTTTAATGCTTCCTCTTTTCTTTTTCCCGAATTCCCCAGTCTACAACTAATTAGTAAAACCTAAATAATTAAGTAAAGATTGACGCATCACTTCCACTGGTGCGGGTTGCTGAAGCCAAATTTCTAAAGCTGCTGCTCCTTGTTGGACTAACATTTCGAGTCCATCGATAGACATTGCACCTTGTTGAGCAGCTAATTGCAGAAACTTGGTTGGCTTGGGGGTGTAAATTAAATCATAGGCGATCGCGTTCGCTGGTAATTTTTCCATCAATTTTGCATCTACGGGTGAATTTTCGCTGTCAGGATACATTCCCACTGGAGTTGTGTTCACTAATAACTTTGTTTCCGATACCAGCCCAGGTAATTCGTCCCATGTATAAGCTTTAATTTGCGCTTGCAGCCCTGAATTGCCCCAGCTTTGCTGAAAATCATCTAATCTTTGTTGATTGCGCCCTACAACCTTAATTTCCGGACAGCCCAATTCCGCACAACCAGCCACAACTGCTCGCGCTGCACCACCATTACCTAAAATAGTGGGACTAACTTGTTGCCAATCTTGGTTTAAACTCTTCAAAGGTGCAATAAATCCAGCTACATCCGTATTTGTACCATACCACCCTTTTTCCGTGCGCCAGACAGTATTCACCGCACCCACCGCTTCAGCTATCGGTGAGACTTGAGCCAGAAATGGTAAAATTGCTCGTTTGTGGGGAATAGTAATACTAAAGCCTACCAAATCGATAGCTTCAAATCCAGCGATCGCCATTTCCAAAGATTCACTTGATACCGGAAAAGCGAGATAAACATAATCAACAGCTAGATCCGCGATCGCCGCATTGTGCATAATTGGAGAAAGAGAATGCTTAACTGGATCGCCAATCACAGCCAGTAATTTTGTTGTACCTTTGATAAGTTGCATCATCTTGAGCGTTTTTTGATCGTGAGTGCGAAAAGGGCTTGCTTAATTTTCTAAACGAAACTTAACTCTTGTCAAGGCAAATTTGCGCGATCGCACTTTAAGCAACAACCTCCCCAACTTATCTAGCAAGCGTTAAAACACTCGTTAATTTAGCTATCTCTAAGAGTTTCAGAGTCAGAAATCTAGCACTTACATAATTTTCAAAACCCAACCTGAATTTATGTCACCAAACTTACCAAAAAACTTAACTCGTAACTTACTAATCACCGGAGGAGCAGGATTTATCGGTTCCAACTTTGTTCACCATTGGTGCAGTAACTATCCTCACAATACAGTAATTGTTCTCGACGCGCTTACCTATGCAGGAAATCTTCACAACTTAGCCGACTTACAAGCAAAAGACAACTTTCGTTTTGTCAAAGGAGATATCCGCGATCGCCCTTTAATTGATAAACTCTTATCAACCGAAAATATCAACACTATAGCTCATTTTGCCGCCGAATCTCATGTAGACCGTTCCATCTTAGCCCCCGATGCTTTTATCCAAACTAATGTTATCGGAACTTTCACCTTACTAGAAGCATTTCGTCACCAAAAACAAGATTCTTCCCAGAAACTATTTCTCCACGTTTCCACCGATGAAGTTTATGGAAGTTTAGCACCAGAAGATCCTGCATTTACCGAAACCACACCCTACGCACCAAATAGTCCTTATTCAGCCTCCAAAGCAGCTAGCGATCATCTCGTGCGAGCATATTACCACACTTATAATTTACCGACAATTATCACCAACTGCTCCAATAATTATGGTTCCTATCACTTCCCCGAAAAACTGATTCCGTTAATGTGTATCAATATCTTACTTGGTAAACCTTTACCTGTCTACGGTGACGGACAAAATATCCGAGATTGGCTTTATGTTATCGATCATTGTCGCGCATTAGATACAGTCATTCACAAAGGTAAACCAGGAGAAACTTATAACATCGGTGGTAACAATGAAGTCAAAAACATCGACCTCGTAAAAATGCTTTGTGAACTTATGGATGAACTAGCTCCTAATTTACCAGTTTCTCCGGCTAGTAAGTTAATAACTTTTGTCAAAGATCGCCCCGGACACGATAAACGTTATGCTATCAATGCTAGTAAAATTCGGGAAGAATTGAGTTGGAGTCCTTCAGTAACTGTAGAAGAAGGTTTACGTGAAACTGTTATTTGGTATTTGCAGAATCGTGATTGGTGGGAACCTTTACTTTCTGAGGAATATCAAGCTTATTATCGTCAAGTTTATCAGTGATTTTTTGTTTCTCGCTAAGTCGCAAAGTCGCTAAGGAAAGTCGCAAAAAAGATTGTTAGCTAAGATTAAATTTTTGACGCTCTCTTCAGTTATTATCGTCGAGTTTATCAGCGAGTTTTTGTTTCTCGCAAAGTCGCTGAGAAGGTCGCTAAGTTGATTTAAACTACTTTTTTAGTGAATCCTAAATATAGTAATAGTGCAGCAGTTCGAGTTTTATCTAAATATTTATGAAAATAATTCTGTCTAAATTTGTCACATATTTGATTTTTAGATGAGTTATAATGAGCATAGATTTGCGAGCGGATTTGGAGGAGAAGAAAATGGACGCTTCTGTTGTTAGACGAATTGAAGCAATTCAAAATGAATTGGAACAGCTTAAACGGGAAATTGCGATTGATTTGGGTATCGAAAAACCTCGTCCAACACAATTAGAAGGTTTGTGGGCTGGGGTAGAATTTTCTGATGAAGAAATAGAAGAGGCTAAACAAGAACTTTTCTCAGGAGTTTCTTCAAAAGAAGAGTAAAATAAAAAATGGAAAATTATGTAGTAGATAGTCATACGTGGCTATGGTTTTTAACTCGCAATAAAAATTTATCTGAACTTGGTAGACAAATTCTTAGACAAGCTCAAGGAGGAGAAGTACGAGTGTTTATTCCGACGATAGTTTTAGCAGAAATTGCCAATATTATTCGGAAGAAAAAGTTGGAGTTAACTATTGAGGAAGTGTTAGAAAGAATTGTTCGAGGAGATGGTTTTTCGGTGGCTACGTTTGATTTAGCAGTTTTTCAAGTTATGACTACACTTCCGCAAAGTTGGGATATTCACGATAAGATAATTGCTGCTACTGCTTGTTTCTATGAAGCTACACTAATTACTAGAGATGAAGTTTTGCTTAACAGCGATATCGTCGTTACCGTTTGGGATTAAAATCGAACAAATTCATGAGAAAATTGTCAAGAATATTGCTAATTTTTCCGAAACGACGCGAATTATTAGAGATGAAGTTTTTCTCAAGAGCGCGATCGCGATCGCTCTTTAGGGTTAAAATGTGACAAGCAGGATAAATTGGGCAGATGATTGCCGGAAATTTGGGAAGATTAACAAATTCGTGAGAAAATAGTCTCGGCTAGGGCTGATTTTTCCGAAGCGACGCAAATTACCAAAGATGAAGCTTTGTTCAAGGGCGAAATTGTCGTTACCGTTTGGGATTAAAATGTGACAAGCAGAATAAATTGGGCAGATGATTGCCGGAAATTAGGTAAAGTTGACGAATCTATGAGAAAATAGTCTCGGCTAGGGCTGATTTTTCCGAAGCGACGCAAATTACCAAA
>JAWQFW010000047.1:0-2554 GCA_035968095.1 Oscillatoria sp. PMC 1068.18 | reverse complement strand
GATGAAGCTTTGCTCAAGAGCGATCGCGCGCTCATCATTTAGGCTTAAAATTAAACAAATTTCTGCGAAAATTACCAGGATTATTGCTAAATTTTCCGAAGCGACGCTAATTACCAGAGATAAAATTTAGTGAAACAGCGATCGCCAAACTACCCTTTCAGCTTAAAATATTTATGCAGGTGGATAAGTAGTCCACAAGAAAACAACCACCGCAGCTAAAGCTAAGACTCCTTGAATTAGATTACCAATTAACGAACTAACGACAACACCAATTCCAGCCTTTAAAGCTTGTCTAGCTCTCGCACTAAATTGTAACTCACGACGATATAAAAATTCACCGACAAATGCTCCCAACAACGGACCGACAAAAATTCCCAATAAAGGTCCACCAATAGGTAAAGCAGGTAACAACCCAAAAAAGCCTAACAATAATCCCACGATCGCACCAATTTGTCCCCACTTACTTGCACCAACACGCTTTGCTCCAAGGTAAGTAGCGAGAAAATCGATCCCGACACTTAACAATAATACCGCGATCGCCACACCCAACGCCCAACCGACACCTTGAAAATTTGTAACAATCGCCCAAACCAAGATTGCCACAGCAATTAAACTAGAGCCAGGTAAAGCGGGAACAACTGCACCCACAACCCCAACCAGCATCACAACTACCAAAACCCAGTAAAGTATTACCAAAGTCATTTATTTTTCCACAGCAGAATTCAACGTATCTGCTATTTTATCGGCTATTCCCTCAATCCAGTTTTCATCTTGCTTGGTATAGCTACGAGGCGCATTTGCTGCTAAAATTATAGCACCGCGATCGCCTAGGGGTTGACAAATTACCCCTTGTGTGTTCTCAGGTAAATAATCAAACTCAACTCGTCCGGGATAAACCTTCAAATCCACCAGATAGACAGGCTTTTGCTTCTCCAAAACGCGCTGTAAAATTGCTCCCGGCTTAACTTCGTGCTTCTGAGCTAAGATACCACGACGGAGCAAAACTTGACCTTGATAATAGACAATGAGCGATCGCGTCACCGTATTCGTCAACAGCAAATGAGAAGCCCAGGCTAACTCAGTTTTCACCGCATCTGGCAAATCCTCAGCCAACTCAAAACCTTCCGCTCCAATCAAGTTTACCCGATCTGGATTGCGCGGCTGAATCTGCTGCCAAATTAAGCCTACCAAAATTAGCACCGCCGCCAAAATCACTCCCAACGCATCCGAACGAGATTGGCTAGCACCAACTTCAATATTTGTCAAGCGATTCAGCAAAAGTAACACTCCACCTAACCCACCAGCAAACAAAGGTAGCAGTCGCAGGATTCGATTCGGGTCTGATTTAGCCATTAGTTGTTAAATTTATCCTAGGGAAGTGCAGCGAGATTTATTGAAACGATTAAAATCAAGAAAAGACTTTTTTCTAAGAGTGAGCGAGACGCTCACCCTACACCAAAAAGGGTTACAGTTCCTCCATAAGTAATCTTGTCGTGCGATCGCCAAACTTGGGTATAGCCCAAACACCTTGTTCGCTAGTTAGCTGGTGGGAAAGCACCTGGTTCACTGCTGGGAAAATATCACTCAAACGCACAAGAGAACGACCAAAACTAATCATCTCCTTCTAAAATACGCTGAAACAAATAGCCAGTACCCCTAGCAGTGAGAATCAACTCCGGATTACTCGGATCGTCCTCTAATTTGGCTCGTAAACGGGAAATATGCACATCAACCACACGAGTATCAACATGACGTTCCGGAGTATAACCCCAAACCTCCTGTAAAATTTCCGATCGCGAAAAAGGTTCTCCGGAACGACTCACCAACAACTCCAACAAACTAAATTCCATCCCCGTCAAGCGAATACGTTCATCACCTTTGTAAACTTGTCGCTTATTCGTATCGATTTTAATATTTCCGACATGAATAACGCCAGAACTAGGAATTCCTGGTGCGCCATTTTTTTCTACCCGTCGCAACACCGAACGAATTCTCGCTTCTAACTCCTTCGGAGAGAAAGGTTTCACCACATAGTCATCAGCCCCTAACTCCAAACCCGTAATGCGATCGGCAACATCGCCCAAAGCCGTTAACATGATGATGGGAACATCAGATTCCTTGCGTAATTCCTGACACACACCATAACCATCAAGTTTTGGCATCATTACATCCAAGACTACCAAATCTGGAGTCGAGCTACGAAAAGTTTCGATCGCTTCTTCTCCATCAGCCGCCGTAACCACATCATAACCAATCATTGACAAACGAGTTTCCAGGATTCTCCGAATGCTAGCTTCGTCATCAACTACCAAAATCTTTTCTTTATGATTATCCAACTTACTCAACTCTCCTTTTTTACCGTCAATTACTAATTATTAAGTTAAGTTGTTATTTGCTTATGTTTCTAGAATATCCTGTTCCCCTGTACATTAGGCAACCATCGCCTCTCTCCCTTGAAAATCTGAGAATTTTTAAGGTTTCTTTAATTGTTAAGAGTTATCAAAAAATGAAAAAAATTTTCAGTATCTCTATGATTTGAAAAAATACTTAATTT
>JAWQFW010000046.1:0-25862 GCA_035968095.1 Oscillatoria sp. PMC 1068.18 | reverse complement strand
GATAACAGCACCGAACAAATTAAATTGCGTTTGTCGGGATTAGTAGTCAAAGTAAAATCTGGAAAGCGATATCAGCAACCAGTTCTTAAAGTTTACAATTTAATTTATAAGTTAGTTTTCAATTTAAATTGGGTCAAAAAAGAACTAGAAAAACTTACTAAAACCGTTGATTTTCCCGAAATAATTACCCAACCAACCAGTAGCGACGAACAGCTTCTTTACGATCATTGGCTTAATTTAGTTGAAACAGAAACTCCAGAAGATTTACTAAGTAGATTCCGTCTCTTATTTATTGAAGGAAAAAATTATCCTAACCCAGAGATTGAATCAGCTTTATATCGGATTATTACCTTCTTAGATGATCCACAAAACTTCAAATATATTCTCAATCGTTGCTGTACTATTTTAATCAACCATTGGCAGAGGCGTTCTCAACGAGAAACCGCCATAATTACTTTAATTGATATATTAGAACACGCTTCACCTCGTTCAAAAATTTTAGCTTCCTATTCTTTAGTTGTTAGACGCTTACAACAATTTAGAAAAATCTTCGTTCAAAGTGAAGAATTTCTTTCCCTTAAGCGTTTAGTTCAGGTTTGCAAACCGGATAGTAAAATTATTAATTTACAAACCGATGAACCGTTAGGTAAACTAATTCGTCGCTATCCGTATCTTTATAACCACTATTTAATGTCTGAAAGAAGTTGTTATGAACAAAGACAAGCAATTCGCGAAATTCAAAGCCAACAGCAACGAGAATTTGAAATTAGTTTGTCTCAATATGCAACTTATCTGGTTAGACAACTAAATACGTCACATAATAGTAACAAAATTATCACCCCTTTAGCGAATCCTACTTTATTAAGTGATGGAGAACTTTATGAAGCCTTGAAGCAGTTTATCGGTAAAGTTGATGGTTCATACTCTTATCGTGACTTAGCCAAAATTTTTCTAACCCAAACTTCTAGAACGCACTCTTACAAAGCTTTTAAGGCGGATTTATACGAATATTTAATTGCTAATATTGACCCTAAATATGGAAATAAGAATTTTAATAAGCGTTTGGGTAAGCAGTTGGAAAATACTTTACCTGAAAGTGAAAGTTCACCTTTGAATGAAATGTTGATTATGCGAACTTGTAGTAGATTATTTCAATTTTTGGTTGAAAGTCCAGAAGATCCTAATTATTATTTATTTATTGATTTAATTTCCAATTTGGGAGTGGCGAGAACAATGGGGTTACTACTGAAAATTGCTTTGTTGTCCCGCCCACTTAAACCTCATTTAGAAAAACGTTTTTCGATTTTGTTTAATTATTATGAATCTCAGCGAGTCAGGGAAATTTCGTGGCTGGTTTATTCTTTAGAAAATCTTAATGTGGCTTTGGTCGCAAATTTTGGGGCAATTGACCTTTCTTTTCTCGAACGTAATATACATTAAGCATCGAAATTGAGGTGAATGGCTGCTATCTGGTGTTCGGACAAATTAGAAGTAAGAATTAAGTAGCGAGACTTCTCCTCCTTTTGATTCTGATGAGACGATCTAGTTTTCAGCGCGATCGCCACTTTTTGTAAACTATTGTAAAAACTTTGCTTGCGATCGCATAAATTTTGACTCCCGAAGCAAAAGACATAGATAAAGACTTCAATTAGTTGAGGAACGAAAATGCTGCAAGTCAAATTAACCAAACCGAAACTAACCGTGATTAGTGCGGTAGCGACAGCGCCTTTGGTACCGTAAGTCTTCGCACTCACCAATTTTTACATCCTTGTAAAGATTCATCAAGATTTCGGAACCTGTGCCTAAAAATCCCTGCCTTTTTCCGAAACCTAATTGTCGAAGCTCATCTAACTTGGAGGAAAACACCTACACCAAAATTATTTATTTACAGTTAACAAATCTTCCCCTTAAATAGAAATATAAATTTTTCAAGAAGAGCGTCTTGGTAATAACTAACTAATAGTTACATCAATTGACGTAGAGAATTTTTATGGGCAAAAAGTAGTCTCAATAGCTTCATTAAATCTTTAAAAATTTGCCGAAAAAAAACATTTAGAATTACAGACAAAGAAAATAAATCCGTATAAACATGGAAGAACTAGAGCCATTTTCAACAAACTCTCCTTCTGGACTAGGAAATCACTTACATAACCAGCTATTAAGTGATAATTTTACTGACAACTTTCTCGAACCAAACAGTCATCCCGTTGGTTCTACGGAAACTTATTCTCTGACTGAACATCAGCTAGAACCTCTACAAATAGAAGCAAACTCTACTAACACAGTTTTTCTCTCAAATCAGAGACAAATTTACTCAGCAACAACTCAAAATTCCCATCAAGATTACTTACTCGGTAATCAAGAAGAAGTTAATTTTAATGGCTTAAGAGGCGAATATTACGATAACTCTGACTTCACCGATTCTGTTCTAACCCGGATCGATGAAAACATTAACTTTAACTGGGATAAAAACTCACCAGATCAAGCAATAGAAGCAGATACTTTCAGCGTTCGTTGGACAGGACAAATCGAAGCCCCAACAACCGAAAAATATACTTTTTATCTCACATCTGACGATGGCGTACGTTTATGGATCAATGGTAACTTAATTATTAATAACTGGACAGACCACGCACCGACTGAAAATCAAGGTAGCATCGAACTTCAAGCCGGAGAAAAATACGATATTCGACTTGATTACTTTGAAAATAAAGGGGGTGCAGTCAGTAGTTTATCGTGGTCAACTCCGACGTTAGAGAAAGAAATTATTCCTACAGAAAGACTTTTTGCTAGTTTAGCAGAACCAATAGCACCTGGAGCAGGAACTGGCTTAATTGGTGAATACTTCGATAACTCTAATTTGACGAATCCTGTACTAACAAGAACCGACGAAACAGTTGATTTTTCCTGGAAAAAAGGCTCTCCCGATCGAACAATTTCTGCCAATACTTTCAGTGTACGCTGGAAAGGCAAAATTCAACCACTTTACGACGAAACTTATACATTTGCTACTAACTCAGACGACGGAGTACGACTGTGGGTGAACGGAGAATTACTCATCGATAATTGGACAGTTCACCCAACCGTAGAAGACCGTGGGAAAATTACTTTAGAAGCTGGAAAATTATACGACATTAAACTGGAATATTACGAACACAAAGGTGTTTCAGATATTCAACTCTTGTGGTCGAGTGCATCACAACTTAAAGAAATTATTCCTACTTCTCAGCTTTATCCAATCGTAGCCGAACCACCAGAACCAGGTAAAGGAACAGGTTTACAAGCCGAATATTTTGATAACTCAGACTTTACTAATTTAGCCTTAACTCGGATCGATCCCACCGTAGATTTTGACTGGGGTTGGAAATCTCCAGATCGAGTTATCAAACGAGACACATATAGTGTGCGTTGGACAGGAAAAGTACAGCCACTTTATAGCGACTATTATACATTTTCTACCTTTGCTGACGATGGAGTCCGTTTGACAGTCAATAATGAATTATTAATAGATGATTGGACAGTTCATCCTACCCAAGAAAATAATGGAGAGATTTGGCTAAAAGCAGGACAGTTGTATGATTTGGATTTAGAATACTATGAAAATGAGGGAAGGTCAGATGTGCAGCTTTTATGGTCGAGTGAACTACAAGATAAAGAGATAATTCCCACATCTCAGCTTTATCCAGTTGCATCAGAATCGTTCTCAGATTCATTACTTTTACTAGCTTATGAAATTTATAATCCCCAGGAAGAAGTAGAATTTTTCACGAAAATTTTTGATGCTGATGGTGTAACTGATCTTGCAACAGTAGATTTGTGGTTGCAGAAAGACTTTACTGAGTGGATTGAATTAGACGACATTACTGAATTTATTGCTGATAGTAATAATTCCAATACAACTAGATTTACTTACGATTTACCTGAATTAGAACCAGGACGCTATCAGTTATTAGCAACAGTTTATAATCAAGCAAATCAAGTCCAGGAAACCTTAACCGAAAGTTTCACAATTCTTTCACTTCCAGAATCAGAAGAATTAAGCGATCGCGTCAAAGTAGCCATCGAAAACTCCACTAACTTAGATAACTACGACCTCGAAGCATTAGCAGCAACCACAGAATGGGTAGTCAGCGTCCAATCTGGGCTATCTGCAACTGAACTAGCAAATACCTTTTCAGCCTCGAATTTAGGTGCAACCGGACACATTCCGAATACCTACATTTGGGAATTTTCTTCAGATATCGATCCCTTTGAAATAGCCGATAAATTAGCTTCAGTAGCAGGGATAGAATTTGCTTACCCTTTGGTGAATTTACCGATCAATTGGAATGCACCAATAAATGAACCTTTAGTCGCAGATGGAACCCAGTGGCATTTAGATAATGCTAAAGTTACCGATGCGTGGCAAAATCATCAAGTGACAGGGAAAGATGTAATTATTGGAGTTGTCGATGACGGTTTTGAAATCGAAGATCCACAGCAAAACTTACAAAATCATTGGGAGTTCGACAACTATCGACCGGATTTGAGTTATGACTTTGATGAGGAAGATAATTACCCTTCGACTTGGCTGAAACCGATAACTTACACCGCAGATATTCAGCCTGATTTTCCAGAAATTATCAAAGAAGGTAGAAAGAATCTTTGGGAACAGTACGTTCCTTTGAGTGGATTTGCCAGGGAACTAGCTATTGATTTTGAGATTGAACATGAATCTATTCAAGATTTAGAAGTGACTTTGATTAGTCCAGAATTTATAGAAAATGGCGAATTAACCAGGAAAGAAATTCCTCTGGAAAATCTTATCAATGGCGAAAACAAATTTTTGCTTACCAATTTTCAAGATGTCAAATCACAAGGTAAATGGCAGCTAAAATTTGACGATACCATCGCTAATGAATCTTTAGGAGAATTATCACATTGGTCGTTAACATTTAAAACCTCTAACCTCCACGGCACAGCAGTTGCCGGAGTTGCAGCCGCAGATGGAAACAACGGAAACGGCGGTAGTGGAGTTGCCCCAGACGCTGCTTGGGCGGGTTTAAGACTGGGGGCTAATGGTTTCGACGACAAAGAAATTGCCGATGCTTGGTCTTATCAAAATCAGCAAATTGATATTTATAACAATAGTTGGGGACCGGGCTTTTTCTCCACTTCACCACCTTTAGCTTTAGCAGCATTGGAAAATAATGTCCGAGTAGGACGAGAATCTCGCGGTAATATTTATGTCTTTGCGGCGGGAAATGATGGAGAACTGGAGGGAAATGTTAATTACAACAGTTTAGCTAATTCCCGTCAGGCGATCGCTGTGGGTGCGATTGGCAATACTGGCGAACAAGCATCTTATAGCGCCCCCGGCTCGTCATTGTTAGTTTCCGCCCCTTCTAGTGGTGGAAATTTAGGAATAACTACAACTTATAACTATAACAATGGCAATCCTGAGACAGACTATATTAATACATTTGGTGGAACTTCCGCCGCAGCGCCCCTGGTTTCCGGTGTAATTGCTTTAATGTTGGAAGCAAACCCTAATCTTACTCAGCGAGATATACAGCATATTTTAGTTGAAACTGCTCAGAAAAATGACGATGAAGGTTGGTCAGAAAATCAAGCAGGTTACTCGGTTAACTATAAATACGGTTTTGGTGCAATTGATGCCGAAGCTGCCGTAGAAACCGCGATCGCGTGGCAACCAGTTGGTCGAGAAATCGCGATCGAAACTGATAACATCTGGGTAGGTGAAGATATTCTCGACTATAACCAGGAAAATCCTTCTCCTCCACTAATCTCCGAAGTTTTTATCCCCGAAACAGATAACTTTTCTCTTGATTGGGTAGAAGTAGTTTTTAATGCCGGACATAGTTACTTAGGTGACTTAAATATCGTTCTCACTTCTCCCGACGGAACTCAGTCAATTCTCGCCGAACAACATTTGAATAATCTAAATTATGATTTTGACAATGACCAATATAGGTGGGTATTTTCTTCAGCCCGTCATTGGGGAGAAGATGCAACCGGAACTTGGCAATTATCAGTTAGCGATCGTCAGGAAGGCAATGTATTTAGAGATAGAAATTTTTGGAAGTCTTGGCAGCTAAATCTTTATGGTTCTACCGAAAATACTCCTCCAGAAATAGACACTGTGGCGACAATGGCTGTTGCTACTGAAAATCAACCTTTTACTATCACTTACGCTGAATTATTAGCTGCTTCTGATGCTACCGATGCCGATGGAGATGCGATTGTTTTCCAAATCGAAGAAACAATTTCTGGTACTTTATTTAAAAATGACGATCCGGTTATACCTGGAGAAACAACTCTAGCTGAAGGTGAAGAAATTGTTTGGATACCTGATACGGCTGGAGAGGAAATTGCCGCTTTCACCGTTAAAGCTTTCGATGGAATTGATTACTCAATTAATACAGCTACCACCTTTATCGAGACAATTACTACGTCAAATCTTTGGAATTATACGATCGATCCTACTTACGATAGTATCGCTGGTGATGGTAATGGAAATCTAAATGTTGGCGGGACAATTTATGAAATTTATGGGATGGGAATGAGTGAAGATGAAGATAGTGTTTGGGTAGCGATTAATACTAATTTGCCGATAACGGGAAGAGAAACGGGACCGGAAATTAATGGTTTTCCAGTTAGTAACGGCAATATCGGTTGGGGAGATTTATTCTTCGATTTCTCTGGGTTAGGAGATTTCCAACAAGCTAACGGTGAATTATTCGGAATTCGCTTTGCTGGTACTAACGATTCTCAAGTAGGTGAGGTCGGAGTTTATCGTGATGTTACAGCAGTTAGTGTGGTTCCAGATAACGCAGGTTGGTCGAATTTATGGAATCATAATAATCAAGTTCAAGCAGTAACTGGAGAGGAAGCAAAATTAGGTGATTTGGCTTGGACTCACCCTTATTATC
The DNA here is from genome assembly GCA_035968095.1 of Oscillatoria sp. PMC 1068.18. GTDB lineage: Bacteria > Cyanobacteriota > Cyanobacteriia > Cyanobacteriales > SIO1D9 > IIICB1. The sequence goes on along the minus strand of JAWQFW010000046.1, from coordinate 18,930 downwards.
GTGCTTATAATAGCGCAGCAGGTTCTTGGACTCAACCAGAAACTTTGGTTCCGAATGTGATTCAATCCGGGACAAGAATTGGCGATCTTGAGTTGTTAGAAACTTCTGAGTTAATTGCAGCAGGTTTCGATTTAAGTCAATTACCAGCGACAGGTGATTATACTATTGGCTTTAAGTTGGATAAATCACTGTTACCCGGAGGTGAATTTATTGCAACCTTGATGAGTGAATGTAATAATGACGCGATCGCACACCAGGGACAAATGAGTATTTCTAGCGATCGCTGGAATGCTAGTTTCCTCAACATCGACACAAATCTTCAAGATCCTCTCACCTATGATTTTAGCAACCCAGTCGCAACTCTCGACCTTGGTCAACAAGGAGAAAATGGCAAAATTGAACTTTACAACGACTGGGGAATAGCGAGTCCCGATCCTGCGGTTCAAAATGACTATTTTGCAATGGATGCTTGGACTCGCACCAATTTTGACGCTGACAAACTCTACAAAATTACGACTAAATCTGATGACGGTACGTGGTTTAGGTTACAGAATACCGAAACCGGGGAATGGATTGATAATTTAGTCGAGGGTAACGACGGTGGAGATTGGATTCCAGAGAAATTCGGCGATCGCACAATTCTCTTCAAAGTTCCTGAATCTGGTGAGTACGATTTCCACCTTCTCTATCACGAACAAACTGGTAACGCAAAAGTCGATTTCAATCTCGAAGAAGTAACTTTCTTCACCGAACCAGTTAACGAATCTCAACAATGGAAAGCCAACTTTTTCTGGTTCGATCGACAGTTAGGAAACACACCACCAGCAGATTTTCAAGCAACTTTAGGAGGAATAACTGATGAAATTGGCATAGTAAATTTGGGTTCCACAACTCGTAGCGATGGCAATAAAGGAATAACCTTTGATTGGCAAACAAACTCTCCTAATAATGACTTGCGCCTACCAGATAATAACTTTATCATTGATGCTTCTACCGAGACTTATTTCGAGGCTGGAAGAATCTATCAAGCCCAAGTACGCGGTGACGATGGTTTCCAATTACTTGCTCAAAATCAAGATAGCAATGAATGGGTTTATATCACTCCGCAAAAACAATGGCAGCAAGCTTATGGAGACCCTCAAATTAGTCCATTCAGCGTACCCGAAAGTGGTATCTACGACTTCCACTTCTACTATTACGAAGAACGTGGTAACGCTATCCTTGACCTAGCTTGGGAACCCATTAATTTCACCGGGACAACTATCGCTACTATTGGTGCAAATATTCGCTCCGGTCCCGGTACAAGTTATCCCCAAGTTGACCAAGTTGAATATGGAACCTCATTAACTTTTGATAAATGGATAGAAGGAGAAGATGTTAATTATATTGACGAATTAGGAACAGCAAGTTCGATTTGGTATCGCCTTGCGGGAACCGACAATTGGATTTCCGCAGCAATTGTTGACGGAGGAATATAACCAAATATTTCCCCTCAATCCGCAAATTTTTTGTTAACTACAAATTAGGAGATAAAATAATGGTAGCTTTTTCCGTTGAAGAGCTTAGTTACAAGAAAACAGAAAACATAGAAATTGATTTCATCCGCAGTGGTACAATTCAAATTCAACCTACTAACGACCCCAATGCAAACAGCATTGATATCCCCTTTTTGTGGTGGACAGCCCGCCGTTCTTCAAATCCAGGAAGCTATAAATGGTGGGAAGATTATGAACTACAAGATGGTGGCAGCTTAGAGGAATCTGGATTATCTGACTTGCGTTTTGTTAAATTTAATTTAATTGACATACCCGATGGCTTAAATGAACCGCCTCCTCTCTACTATTTAGTTCTTCCCCAACTAGATAACGACCCCTTTCTCGACTTGAATGGAATAGAAGTTGACTTGGCTAGTTTCAACCCTAGCGCTTTCGATGATACATTTAATACCTTACTGAAAGACAGCTATGAAGGTATAGGAGTAGAAAATCAATTCCTAGAAATACCAGATTTATGTCCTGTGAGGCAACAATGTATAGCGGAAGTTGACCCACAACCTCCCGTACCACCAGAAAAAGTTCCCGAACCCGGTACTAACTTTGGCATCTTAGCACTTGCAATTATCTTCTTCGTAGCTATTGTCAAACGCAACTTCTCATCAGCAAAAAAAACCAAGCTTTCCTAATAACTTAATTTGGCTATAATAGCCAAGAAAGTTTTCCCAGGAAACAACAAAAAGCATCCCAAAATTGTAAAATTTGATGATGTAGTGGCAGCATTTTGCTACATAAATGCTATTAGCAAGCATTTTATCTACATTAATTATCTGCAAAAATGGGATGCTTTTAAATACACGCTTTAGCTTACAATCGATAGCGATAGCAGTTATAATCAAAACCAGAAATTTGGGGAGCGTTTAAGCATGAAATGGATAAATAAGAAGTGCTTTTTGTTACCATTAGCTTTATTTTTACTACCAGAAGTAGCAACAGCACAAATTGTCCCTGATAACACTCTCCCAAATAATTCAATTGTCACTCCCAACGGTAACATAATTACGATTGACGGTGGTAGCCAATTAAATAGTAATTTATTTCATAGCTTTACAGAATTTTCTCTTCCCACAAATATCGAAGCTTTCTTCAATAATTCACCGCAAATCAGTAATATTTTTAGTCGAGTGACGGGCGCATCTATTTCCGAAATTGACGGGCTTATTTCTGCTAATGGCACAGCCAATCTCTTTTTAATTAACCCGAATGGGATTATTTTTGGTCCTAATGCTCAACTTAATTTAGGTGGTTCTTTCTTCGCGACTACTGCTGAAAGCGTCGTTTTTGCTGATGGGACTGAATTTAGTGCCACTAATCCTAATAGTTCGGTTCAATTAACAATTAGTGTCCCAATTGGACTACAATTTGGGCAAAATCCAGGTAATATTGTTAATCAATCTCAAGCTACTTTATTATTACCGCCACCACCCAGTCCTACACCACAACCACCTCTAGAAGTACCTGTCGGTTTACAAGTTGCTCCAGAGAAAACTATAGCACTGATCGGCGGTAATGTTATTATGCCGGGAGGTATTATTACCGCTTTTGGTGGCGATACTGCACCGGGAGGACGAGTAGAAATTGGTAGCGTTAGTAATCAAGGTTTTGTCAGCTTAACACCAGTAGTAGATGGTTGGGAATTAGGTTACGAAGCAGTAGAAACATTTGGCAATATTGATGTTTTTGCAGGTAGTGTAATTTTTGCAGGTGGTGTTGGTGGCGGTAATATTAGCTTGCATGGTGGAAATATTAATATTAGTCAAGGTTCCCAAGTAATTTTAGATAATTTGGCTAATGTGAACGGCGGTAATATTAGTCTTGAGGCTACTGAGTATATTGAATTAGCAGAAGGAAGTCCTGATTTCCCTACATTGAAAACCGAAACTTTTGGTCTAAGTGCAGGTGGAGATATTGTAATAAATACTCCCATCTTAACTCTTCGAGATGGCGGATTTGTTTCTACGGTTACAAATAGCGAGGGAAATGGAGGAAATATTTTTATTAATGCTGGTGAGTCAGTACAGATAATTGGTAATCCTAATATTCCCAGTGGTATCCGTAGCGAAACCTTGGGTGAAGGTGCGAGTGGCGCGATCGCCATCGACACAACTACACTTATACTTCAAGAAGGAGGTTTTATCGCTACTAGATCTGTAATTCCCCCAAATAGCGAAGATATTGCTCAAGGAAATAGCGGACAAATCTCGATTAATGCTTCCGACTCCGTACAACTGCTTGGAGGCAATCCTGAAATTCTTAGTGGTATAAGTACCAGAACTGAAACTCAAGGTAATAGTGGCGATATTACTATCAATACAGGGGAATTAAGAATTACAGACGGCTCGTCTATTTTTACTTTAGCCGATGAAAATAGTCAAGGTGATGGTGGCGATATTGTCATTAATGCTACTGAATTAGTCCAACTAATAGGTGGTAATCCTAATCAACTAACAGGTTTGAGTATTGAAACTCGCGGCACAGGTGCAAGCGGAAATTTAACAATAAATACCCGACAATTGTTAATGCAACAGGGAGCGCAAGCATCTACTGCTACTTTCAGTACAGGTAATGGTGGAAATATAACTGTTAATGCTTCTGAGTTAGTTCAGCTTACTGGTGTAGAAATATCCGATGAGCCTGGTGGCATCTTATCAGGAACAGTGGGTTTAGCCAAAGGCGGTGATATTAGCGTAAATAGCGATCGCTTAATCGTTGAAAACGAAGCTGGATTATCCGCTTTAACCGATCCTAGTCAATTAGTCGATGGAGAAAATATAACATTTGACTCTCTTATCGATAATTTTAACCAATTTAATCAACCCGCAGGTAATTTAAGAATAGAAACAAAAGAACTAATCGTCCGCGAACAAGCGCAAATCCAAACTTCAACTTTCGGCGCTGGTGATGCAGGTGATTTATTGATTAAAGCTGAAGATTTTGTAGAAGTAATCAATGGTGGGATTTTTGCTCAGGTTGAGTTTATCGAACTAGAAAATGGAGAAGTATTACAAGCAACAGGAAAAGGTGGAGATTTAACTGTTGAAACCTCAAGATTGAGATTATTAGAGGGAGGACGAATTACTACTTCAACCTTTGGTGTAGGCAATGCCGGAAATTTATCTATTTTTGCTACAGAATTAGTTGAAGCAACAGGTATAGGAGAAGAAAATCCAAGCGGTTTATTTGCACAAGTTAATGCTGTAATCTCTAAAGATGGACGCGAATTTGCGGCTATAGGAAATGGAAGTAATCTCATTGTTGAAACTGATAATTTAATAATTCGAGAAGGAGCGCAAATTTCCGTAGGTACTGATAGTATTGGTTCAGGAGGAAATGCTAATATAACAGCAGAAACAGTTGAAATAACTGGATTTTTTCCTACCGAGCCTCAAGCAGATTTTAGTGCTATTACTGCGGTTACTATAGGAGAAGGAGAAGCGGGAAATTTAACGATTAATTCTGAGCAAGTTAGGGTACAGAATGGAGGACAAATTACTACTTCTACTGGCAGTACAGGGAATAGCGGAACTTTATTTATTAATGCAACAGATTTCCTCGAAGTTAGCGGTATTGGGATTGCTCCAGATCGTACTTTACCCAGTCGCATTTCTGCCCGTACAGAAGGAGCAGGAAATGCAGGTCAATTAACTATTAATACTCCAAAAGTTGTGGTACAAAATGGAGGTGAAATTGCTACTTCTACCACAATCACCGAAGATTATAACAGTGAAACTACAGTCTTTGGAGATGGCGGAAGGTTATTAATTAATGCCACGGATTCTGTTGAAGTAACTGGTATTAACGAAACTTTACCCAGCCGAATTTCTACTCGGACTACTACTAACGGCAATGCAGGCGATTTAACTATTAATAGTCCAAGGATTTCTGTAGCAGATGGAGGCGAAATTTCTGCTTTTACTAGTGATGTAGGAAACGGAGGCATTTTATCTATCTTTGCAGAATATTCGCTTGAAGTAACGGGAACAAATAGTAGTATTTCTGCTAGTTCTGATGGTAGTGGTGATGCAGGTAATTTACTAATCAATTCTCCAAAAACAAATGTTCTTAATGGAGGGGAAATCTCGGCTTCTGCTAGCAATACTGGTGATGCAGGAAGGTTATCTATTGATACTTCTCAGTTAACTGTAAATGGCAATAATAGTAGCGTATCTACTCGTACTACGGGTGAAGGAAATGCCGGAAATCTGATTGTTGATGGGCTTCAAGTAGAGGTAGAGTCTGGAGGTGAAATTAGCGCTACGACTTCGAGTGAGGGAAATGGCGGCAGTTTGTCGATTGATGCGGAAGATTTAGTGGAAGTAAGGGGAAGAAATAGTATAGTTTCTGTGAGTTCGGCAGGTAGAGGTGACGGGGGAAATTTAACTATTGAAAGTGAAATAGTGAGGGTACGAGAAGGAGGTGAAATTGCTGCTTCTGCTACTAATTCTGGAGATGGGGGAAATTTATTTATTAATGCAAAAGAATTGACAATTAATGGCAGAGATAGTAATATTTCTGCTAGTTCTGAGGCGAGTGGTAATGCGGGTGACTTGAGCTTAGAAGGATCTCGCATCTCACTCACTAACGAAGCACAAGTAAATGTCAGTGGCGAAGGTTCGGGTGCGGCTGGTAATCTATCTATTAATGCACCAAATCTTACCTTAGATAGAGGTGCAAGTCTCCGGGCTGAAACTCGCGCGGGTCGAGAAGGTAATATTCAAATTGACTCTGACGATCTCCGTTTGCTTCGCAATAGCAGCATAACAAGTAATGCACAGGGTCTCGCAACTGGCGGTAATATTACAATTACTACTCAGACTTTAACTGCAATTGAAAATAGCGATATTTCTGCGAATGCTGAAGAAAGTTCCGGCGGTCAAGTGATAATTAATGCAGAGGGAATTTTTGGGACAGAATTCCGCGAAGCACAAACTATTGCTAGCGATATTACTGCTACTTCGGAATTGGGACCTCAATTTAGCGGTATTGTCGAAATTAATACACCAGAAATCGATCCTACCTCTGGTTTAGTCGAATTAGAAGATGAAATTGTCGATATCGCGAGTTTAATTGACCAAAATATTTGTCGTGAAACTGAAGGTAGTCAATTAATAATTCCTGGTAGCGGTGGTTTACCTCCTTCTCCTAATCAACCTCTTGAATCATTGCCAATTTATGATGATTTGGGTGGCGATGAAACCAAACAATTGAATAACCGAGAAATCGTTCCAGCCCAAGGATGGTTAATTAATTCTGAGGGGAAAATTGAATTAACTGCCCGTCCGATAAAAGTTGCTTTTACTAATTGCCAAAGCTTGACAAAAAGCCATTTATCTAATTCAGAAATAATAGTTTCTCAAGATTCAATTCCTGACTCAATTACTGTAGCTAGGTTTCAGTTTGAAGGCAATAGTGTTTTCAGCGACGAAGAGTTAGAGAATGTTACCCAAAAATTTCTCAATCGACGACTAACATTAGGAGAATTACAAGCAGTAAGTTCGGCAATTAGCGAATTATATGTAGATAACAAATATATTACTTCTGGTGCTTATATTAAATCACAAACTATTGAAGATGGTGTGGTTGTCGTCCAAGTTTTAGAAGGAAAATTAACTGAAATAAAGGTCAAAACCGACGGAAGATTAAACTCGAATTATGTCAGCAGTAGAATCAGACGATCTACAGGAGGATTGGTTAATCAAGAGCAACTTTTAGAAGGCTTACAATTGTTGGTTTTGGACGAGTTGATTGAAGAAGTCAAAGCCGAATTATTACCAGATGTTAAACCGGGAACGAATATCTTAGAAATCGAGATTAAAGAAGCTAATCCTTGGGATTTGAACTTAGTCGCTAATAATGGGCGATCGCCAGCCGTGGGCAGTTTCCGGAGAGGGGGAGTCTTAAGTTATAATAATTTGCTAGGAATTGGCGATCGCGTCGCACTCAGTTACGGTAATACTGATGGTAGCGATGAATTCCAAGCTAATTATACAGTACCTTTAAATGGTCGTAATTCAACCCTAGGTTTTCGCTACGCCGAAAGCAATAATCAAGTAATCGAAAAACCTTTCAATCAAGTCGATATTGCCGCAGAATCGCGCAGTTACGAACTAAGCTATCGCGATCCAATTATTCTCACACCGCGCCAAGAATTAGCTTTAGGACTAACTTTTTCTCGTCAAGAAAGTCAAAGTTCAATTTTAGGGGTAAATTTCCCTCTTTCCCCAGGTGCAAATGCAGACGGAGAAACCAAAATTTCGGCATTACGCTTTTTTCAAGAATGGACGAAACGAGGAGAAAATAATCAAGGAAATAATCATATCCTCGGTTTACGATCGGAGTTTAATTTTGGTGTAGACTGGTTTGGTGCTACTGAGAATAATGATGCACCAGATAGTAACTTTTTTGCATGGCGAGGACAAGCCCAATGGATAAGACAATTAGGAAATGAAAATACGATCTTATTAACACGAGGAAATGTCCAAATAGCTGCCCAAGAATTGTTAGGATTAGAAAGATTTGGTTTAGGCGGTTTAGGAAGTGTGCGTGGTTATCGCCAAGACGCTTTACTAACAGATAACGGTGCATTTGGTTCGTTAGAAATTTGGCTTCCGGTAGGGATAATTCCCGAAAGTTTGGGAGTTTTGCAACTGACACCTTTTGTGGATCTTGGTGCAGCGTGGAATAGTAATAGTGATGTTAATATTGAGAACAATTTTTTAGTTTCCACCGGAATCGGATTACAATTGCGACTGAGAAATAACTTGACACTGCGCCTAGACTACGGTATTCCTTTAGTGGATATCGATTCCAGAGACAGAACGTGGCAAGAAAACGGTTTGTATTTCTCAGTTACCTCAAGTCCTTTCTGAGGCAAAGTTTCAGGTTAGTTTTGGTTGCTATCCTAGGATTTAGTTTCAGCCTTAGCCTGCACAATTGGCAACCGCTACAAGCAACCCCAGCAACGTCTGTTTCAAGCAGCCTGTGTCATGCACAAACGCCAGCAACTAACTTAATCCAATTAGGTAAACAAAGCTATGAAATGGGGCGTTTTGCTGATGCAGTTAATTGTTGGGAACAGGCGCTTTTAGCACATTCTGAAGATTTTGTCAAGCAAGCACAGATATCTAGTCAATTGTCCTTAGCATATCAGCAAATGGGGGAATGGGAAAAAGCAGAAAAGGCGATCGCGCGCAGTCTTTCCCTACTAGACAGCTTACCAAAAGAAAATGAACGAACTCGCGCCCAAGCATTAAACACCCAAGGGCATTTATTACTAGCAACAGGAAATCCAGCAAAAGCTTTTGAAACTTGGCAACAAGCCGAAAAATTGTATGCAAAAATCGATTACCAAAAAAGCGTAATTGGCAGCCAAATTAATCAAGTTACAGCTTTATACGCTTTAGGACATTATAATCGCGCCGAAAACTTACTTGTAGAAATCGAAAAGAACATCGACCAAGTATCCGACTCTTCACTAAAAGTATACTACCTGCAAAGTTATGGTCAACTTCTCGAAAAATTAGGAAAAACTGAAAACTTAAAATTGTCTCCCACAGATATAAAAATTAAGTTACAGAAACTTGCAGAGTTAGCTGAACCAGGCTTACAAAAAAGTTTAATCCTAATTAGCTTAGGTAATCTTAGCCAAAATTTAGATAAAAATAATTTAGAAACTGCCTTAACTTACTACGAAAAGGCAGAACAAGAAATTAACCAAACTTTAGCACAATATCCAGAGAGAGCAGAAATCAACGAACGTATCAAACTAACTAAAATTCAAGCCCAACTAAATCAGTTAGATTTACTGTTAGGCATGAAAAAATGGGCAGAAGCAGAGAAAATAAAAATAGCTGAACCCCTAGAAAAATTAACAGCTACTCGTCCTAGTATTTATGCACAAATAAAGCTAGCACAAAATCAGTATTGTCTTGCTCAAAAACAAGCAGATTGCCTTAAACAATCAGAATCGAAAGGTGAACAATTAAAAGAGCAAATACATTCTCAGAAGATTATTCAATTATTAGAAACTGCGGTAGCTAAAGCCAAAGAAATAAAAGACCAACGAGCCGAATCTTTCGCCCTCGGAACTTTAGGAAGAATATTTGAAAAAATAGGTAAAAATTCAGAAGCCGAGCTATTAACAAAAAATGCCTTAAACATAGCTCAATCCATCGTAGCACCAGACCTAGCTTATCAGTGGGAGTGGCAATTAGGACGATTATTACTCCAAGAAAAAGAAACCGAAGAAGCACTCTCCGCTTATTCCGCAGCAGTTAAGTCCTTACAAGAAATACGCGGCGAATTAGTCACACTTAGCCGCGATAAGCAATTCGACTTTCGCGATGATGTAGAAGCCGTTTATCGCAAAACCGTCGATTTACTTATTAAATTTGCTGATTCTTATGAAGAAGGAAGCGAAAATAATCAGAAAAGATTGAAAGAAGCCCGTGAGGTTATTGAACTACTTCAATTAGCTGAGTTAGATAACTTTTTTGCGAATTCCTGCGTACAAGTTCAACCACAAAATCTTGACCAGACTATCAACGAAGTTAAGAGTACCGTAGCACTTGTATATACGATTTTTCTAGAAGATCGCTTAGAAGTTATTTTCTCACAAACAGGGCAATTTCTGCGTCATTACTCGACCAACAAGCCTTCTCCAGGAGGTTTTCAAACATATATTGAACTTTTACTATCAAAGATAGGCAAAGAAGCAGATATAAAACGCCCAGAATCTGACATCGAAATAATCAAAGAACGTTCTCAAAAGATATACGAGTGGCTATTACCAAGCAGAGCAGAATTACATAATAACCAAGTTAATACTTTAGTCTTCATACTTGATGGCGATTTGCGTAATATTCCTTTAGCTGTACTGTATGATGGCGAAGAATATTTAATTCAAAACTATCAGCTTGTAGTAACACCAGGTTTGCAGTTACTACCTCCTCAAAGTTTAGATGTGGAAAACATAAAAGCATTAGCTGCTGGACGTAGCGACTTTGAAAATAATCCTGAATTTACAAATCTACAAGCTGTCAAAGATGAATTGAGTAATATTCAAACACAAATTCCTGCCGAAATCATGTTAAATGACACATTTATCGGTGAAAATATGCAAAAAAAACTTAATTCGTTAGCTTTCTCTATACTTCATATTGCAACTCATGGTGTCTTCAGTTCTCAAGCTGAAAACACCTATATTATTGACTGGAATGGGAAAATTACTCTCAACCAGTTAGGTAGTTTACTTCGTGTAGAAGACTCAAGTAAACTAAGAGATATTCAGTTACTTATTCTTAGTGCTTGTCAAACCGCAGAAGGTAACAATAGAGTTATCTTAGGTATGGCAGGAATGGCATTGCAAGTAGGCGCACGCAGTATAATTGCAACTTTATGGAATGTAAATGATGAATCTACAGCTTTACTAATGGCTAAGTTTTACCAGGAGCTAAAAAATAATCCAACAAATAAAGCAGAATCACTTCGCCGCGCTCAACTAGAGCTTTTAGAAGGAAAATGGGAACATCCTTATTACTGGTCGCCTTTCGTTTTAGTGGGTAATTGGCTATAAATTTATTACTATTGTTGAGTTTCAATTTCCTCAGCAGTTAAATAAAAATTGTTTGCTAAACGTTGGAAATTTCTATTTGTTTTTAAACTCATTTGCTGATATATATCGCCAAGTTTACGATAAATATCTGGATTTTGAGTATTTTTTTCGACCGAAGACATTAAGATATCGATTGCATCAGCATTGAGTTCGTTAGATAAGTATAAATCTGCTATAGCTAAAGCTTCTTTGTCACTTTCCAAATCTATTTCAAGTATTTGAGTTAGAGCTACTTTAATTTGAGCTAGTTCGGCTTCAGAAACTAAGTTAAGTTCGGTACGTGAAAGAGACTCACTTCCACCTTCTTTTACTGCTGTAATTTTCAAAACATAATCTCTTCCAAGTTCTAGTATTTGTCCATCATAAATCACTTTAGTATCTTGAATCAAGTTTTTTTCCCAAGGTTCTTCTCCTCCAATTAGTTCTACTTTATAATACTCTACAGCTTGACCTTGAGTAGGAGGAAACCAACGCAGAGTCGGTTGCTGACTAAATAAATTGCCATAGCTAATAATTAGTGGTTTATCGTCACCTCGTGGCATATTTCTGGAATTACTACTTGGCTCGAGCGGACAAGAATAATTAGCGCCAAATCTCCTCTCAGCTTCATTAATTCTAATTGCTGAATTATTTACTTGACAGCGTAATATTGCTTCTATATCCTGATGAGTTATAAATATATCCCCAAGACATAATTCAGTAGTAGATGTAGTAGGCTGGTATTGCGAATTATTGTTTCGCTTAATAGATACTCCACCCCTGATTATTTCAATTACTGAGATAACCTGGCAGTTTGGACTCGGTTGAGCAAGCACTTTTGTTGCCGTTATTAAGCTACTATTGATTACTACACTAGGATAATTGATAATTGTTGTTAGTAAGAGTACATTGATTATTTTTGTTTTCATGGCATCTTAATTGTGTTTTCTAGTCTGTTGATTACTTTCTCTGCCTTAACTTTTAATTGGCTTGCGTTAGGATGTTCTTGACTAAGATGACCAAGACATTTATACGATATCTCTAAAGCCTCTGATTTGTCATTTTCTCTTTCGAGTAATTCTGCTAAGTAACAGTATGCTTCAGCAGGATTTTCAACTAATTGAGTAGCAGTTGTTAAATTATATTTTGCTTCTTCAAAACGATTTTGACCGAATTGAAAAATACCCCAATTTTTACGAACGAAATATTCTTGTTCTTCATCTTTAACTTCTTTTAAAGCTTGGTGATAAAGAGCTTCTATTTGCTCAGGATCTCCATCTTGATAATTTAACAGACGAGCAAAGTTAACACAACCTGTACTATTGTTTCTTTGACAAGCTTGTTCTAATAAAGGGTAAGCTTTGTTACGAAACCCCCGATCCTGGTAAGCTACGCCTTGATTATTATAAACTGACGAATTATTAGGGTTAATTTTTTTTGACCATTTCCAGAGCAAGCCAGCAATTTCTGATTGACCTTGGTAATACTTAGAAACTGCAACTCTATTTAAATAATCTGCTATTGAAATCGGCAAAAGAATAAAACTTAGAATTACTAAACCAAGTATACTTACTACTTTAAACGGATTTTTTTCAATATAGCTTATTGCACGGTCAACTGTATTTAAGTATACTTGCAATCCTATTTCTAAATTAGCTTGTTCATAACTGTTATCATTTTTTAAATTTTCTTTTTTCTCAGCTTGATTGGCATTTAATTCACCTAACAATGACTTCCAGGTAGGCATTTCTGTGGCGGGGTTGTGGCAAATTAGTGGTAGCATACTGGCACAGAAATATTTGTCTTCTAGTTCGCGCAATCTTTCTCTGGCTTCGCGGACTGAGGTGGATAAGGTTGCTCCTTCCTTAGTGAAGGCTTTAAGAAAGTATTCGAGGAATTTTTGGGCGACGATATCTAGGACTTCTTCTCGCATGACGATGGTTGCTGGAAGCTGTAATTTAACTAATTCTCTGGCTAGTCCGATGCAGTCACAAGAGTTAAAAATGGCGAGTTGTAAGCCGTTTTTGATCGCGTTTTCTAGTCCGTGTTTCAGTTCTTCTATGGTGAGTTTTTCTTGAGGATTAATTTGAAATTCTCCCGGTATATTTCCTCCTTGACTATAACTGTGTCCGGCGAAAAAGAGGATGTCCCATTCTTGTTCCCAAAGTTCTTTTCTAACTTGTTCTTTACTGGGTTGTAAGAGTGGCTGAATATAGGCTTTGGGAAGTTCGTTTTGCAGTAAAAGTAAATCTGACTGGACGTTAATATTGGTGCTATCTCCTAGAATTACTAAAATTCTGACTTCGTTTTTGGGTTTGGTCTTTCTTTGTTGAGGTATTTTTTCGTACTGAGAAGCACTGAGAATTACTTCTATTTTATTTTCTTCTAGAACGTCCCAGAGATGCCAAGGTATACGCCAAAACCAAACGTCGTCTGTTTGGATAATTATCTCTTTTTGATTGTTTTGGGGGATGTATCCTAATAGTTTATCTCGCAGCCGACGAAATTCTGGTTTGTCTGAGTTTAGCCAGGTGTTGATACTATTTTTTAGGTCACTATTTGAGTAGTTTGTAGTTTGCACGTCAGGAATTTTTAAGCTCCGAAAATGATTAATTCCGGGACGATTATAATAATTTAACTTCCAAGTTTCGTAATCTTGAGGTAGGTTGGGTGCTGCTGGCAAATTACCTTCTATTTCAAGGTTTTCTCCTTGACGTAAAATAATTGGAAAACCTTGGTCAAAATCACCGCTAACTACTTTTAGGGCTAATTTATTCATCAGTGCTTCCTCACTACCATTAAAAAATTATAAGTAAAAATCTTGGCTAAAGCTAGTTTCTCCTAAGATTAGTTTAACAATGAAGCGATCGCCTTCTTCACCAAAAAACTCTAGTTGTATCCAGTTGTCTTGTTCTCTGGATGCTGTTTGTAGTAAGGTTTCTCCGGTTTCATTAAGCAGAAGCATTTGTAAGTTTGCTGGTAGGTGAGTTTTGTCGGTGGGACGAACTTGGAGATGAATGTTTGTTTCTATGCTATTTTCAGGTATGACGGTCACGAATAGGGCTACTTTGTTTGCACCGAGTTGCATTCCGAGGTCAATGATTTTTCCCTGTCTGACACCAGCTAAACTGTTATTGGGGTCAATTTTGCCTAAACTAACGGCTGCTTGGCGACGCAGTTGGCGATCGCTGCTATTATCAAGTAAGTTTGTTAATGCGAATATCGCTTCTTGACTTCCTTTTCCAAACTGACCTAACAAATCGGCGATTTTTAATTTTGTCCATTTATCCTGACTGTTTTCTAATAGTTCAATTAATGTTGGAATTTGATTTAAACTTGCATCATGTCTAAAGTTAGTTGCACCAATTAATTCTAAGGTTAAATTAGTTTGTTGCATACTAAATTCTTCAACAATTTCCTCTACTGTTTGCCACCCATTTTCTAGCTTGTTTCTAAACCAATTTCGTAATTTAATTACTTCAGTATTTCTTTCTCCTTTTTCTGCTTTTTGCAAGCGTAGTTGAGATAACTTATTGCACCACTTTGGGTTAGCTAGTAATAATCCCCACTCAGCAAAACTAACTTCTAAGCGTGGATTCTCAATTTCTGGATTGCTCAATTGCTCTATTAATAGCTCTACTTGATTCAAGCTTGGTAACGCGGCAATATTAGTTTTTCTATTAGTAAGAATTTGTCTAGCTACAAACATCATTGTTATGTCTTCGATTAGTTCTTCTCTAGCTAAAGAATAAGCTCGAAAATTGCTGTTATAAATTGCTTTTATTTTCAGTTCTTTATGGGTAGTATATCCTAATATTTGCATCCAAGAATCTTCTTCATCAGCTTCTAAGTTTAGTTGCACTGCTAAATAATAATCTGCTTCCCATCCGGGAATATCGACCCATTCTTGGGGTACACAAAAAGTTTCGATATTGTCAGCCTCAAAAGGGATGAGAACTATTTTATTTTCTCCCCATTGAATTGCACTACCTGTTACTAATTCCCAAATGTTAGGTAAGTCTGTTTCGGGAAATAAAGATTCTACCTTTTCTTCTAAATTCTGAAACCAAGCGAGAATTGTGTCTAAACAAAGACGATTACAGTAACCATTCCAAATTGCCGCATTATTAGAGTAAAGACTATGCTCTAACCAAGCTTTTTCAATGATTTTGTCAGTTAAATTTAAGTAGACTTGCTCTAGATTTTGTAGTTTAATTTCGTTGTTGTTAGTCATGGTAATAGTTCTTTCAAGAAATCAAGTGTTTGTTTAACTCAAATTTGAGAGTTTTTCTGCCCAGCTAGTGACTACTAAGTCAATTTTTTTGTTGACTTTAACTAAATCAGATTTTAGCTGGTTTCTATCTAGATTAATGTGTAATGTTGAATGAAACCAAGAAGTAAGTCTGACACGCAAAGATGGCTGAGTTTTGGTTTCCGGATCTAATTTGACGATTGTTTGGAGTAGCCAAGAGTTGCAGTATTCTCTCAGCAATTCATCAAGCTCTTTTCTGACTTTATTTTTGTTTTGTTTGACATATACTTGAAAAGCTGCTTGTTTCTCTATTTGCTCTTGAGCTTCTGTTAAATCTAAGGTGTCTTTGAGATTTTCCGGCAAAGAAACTAGAATTTTTAGGCTAATTTTGAGACAGAAATTGTTGAGAAAGCGGCTAATATTTGATTGGTCAATTGGAAGTTGATTAGCTGTGAGAATGTTGGCGGTTAATTGCTGCTTTAAATTCAAGCCATAGTTGAGTAACAAAACTGTCCAACAAGGGATTTTTGCTTTACCGACAGTGGTTTGAGGATTAGTTGTTAATGCTTCTAATTCTACTTTTGTTAGCTCTTTTCGGAGGGTAGCTATAACTTGGTTTTGCTGTTTTTTGGCGATCAGATTTTCTTTTTTGGCATTGCTTTGCTCCTCTGTATATTGGTTTATTTTTGTTTGGTGAGAATTTTCTTCGTCTCGATCATTATCGAGGGTAATTAGTTTACTTTGGGCAATTTCTTTGTCTATCCATTTACTTAGATTACGTTTGCTAATAATTTTTATGTATTCTTTGGCGGAAATTTCTGGCTTAAAGTTGTGTAAATCTTTGACAGTTTGGTCTACGCTGGAAAAAGTTGCTCCGGCATGATAAAAAATATCTTCCCAGTCCCACCTTGATAATGTTTTCCATTGGAAACTATCGGGAGAATAAGAGCGACAATATTTTCTGGTTGTCCAAAAACAAACTTCTTGATAATAAGCCCAAAGGTGTTTTCGAGCTATTTCTTTTTCGGTTGGACAGTTAGATGAATTTAGCACGATTTTGAGAAAGTAAGCTAGCCAAACTTTTTCTTCCCAATCAGGGTAGATTTTTAATAAGGTTAGGAAGTTTTTTTCTAGTTGAGTGTCGGCTACCCATTGAGAAATTTGACGACGGGTTGAGGGTGAAAAGGTTAATAAGGTTGAAAATTGTTCGGTAATTTTTTTACGTCGTGATGGGGGAGAGGGAATTTTATTTTCGATGCCAAAATTATACATTCTCAATTGCTCCTGAAGCGATTAGCGCGGTAGCGCTAGCACCCACAAGGGATCTCGCTAATTTTGATTTAGTTTCGGTAAAATCTCAGCAACTCGGTAGATGCTTTTCGTTGGAAATGCTTGTGGTAGTTGAGTTTGACAGTATTTAACATTTTTTTAGTTGATAGATGCACCTGGGTTAGCTGAAGCGGATCTTCCACTGGACGATCGCGTACTTCTATTTACTTCTTTGCTTTTTAGCTTCTGTTTTTATGCAAGGTGCAGTTTTTTGTAACAATTCTTTACATTTCGGTAAAGTTTAGTTTAATTATTGACAAATATTAACTGATGTGCATAAAAATAGACTCTTTTTCGCGAGAAGTAAATAAGAGCAGTTAAGCATTTGGGGGGATCAAGATGACTTTGAGAGCAATGAATGAGGAAGTCAAGTTATTTGCAACACCGATCGCGGCGACGGTAGAGGTGGCGATCTCTGCTTCTAATTCGGGACGAGTTAAATGTATGGGTAGTTATTGGCCCGCGCGACTTTACCACGACGACTGTAACCTGATTTTAGAGCCAAACCAAAAAGTGCAAGTTGTCGGGATCGCAAACATCACGCTGTTGGTAACTAAGTGAAAATGAGGAGAAGCGATCGCGACAAAAAGTAAAGTTTTGTGACAAATTCCGTAATTACGCATAAAAAAGACTGTTCTCTAGCGAGAGGTAATTAAAGGCTCAGTGAACTTAGGTTCGAGCTAAAAAGTCATAGCGATCGCCTTTTGAGGTGATCGTCGCCTTCAAGAGGGATCGCTATTTATTGGCAATTGGGTTTCAGCCCAGCGCCAAATTAAATTCTGAGTCCAAAACATCAATTGAAAGATTTCGCTTATGAAACCACAGCCATTTCCTAGTTACACAAATGCGATGGAACCTTTAGTAATCGAAGCCGTCGAACAGTTGCTACAAACTCTTCCCATCCGGATCGTAGAATCGATTAGCCCAGCCGAGGCGATCGCTTACGCACTAAATCGTTTACCTCCTTTATATGCTACGACTGAAGAAGGATGGTATTGGCAACAAGCTCAAGCTAGGGAAACTCTCCAACCGCAAATTTTCAATGCTGCTCGTTGGGGAATCAAAGCCGCTCAAAAAGCAGATACTCGTTTTCCCAATCCACTCAGCTTATGTACTCACAGTGAATATTTTGCCGCTTTTTCAGGAGCAATTAACTTTACACAAGAAAGTTTTAACTGAGCGCAAATTTGTTCTTTATTCAGGAAATTAGCGAAGAAGACTTGGCATTTAACCAGAAAAATTTTAACTATCTGTATCAGCATCTAACCACCAAACTTGACACAAATCAGCATCATGATTACTACATCATATCGAGAGTTTTGCCAACATGATCCTTGAATCGATTTTACAATTACGCGATCGCTCTCATCATCTTCGCGAGAGGATATCCAGCGATCGCACTCTTCATCTTGATCGAGTTAGGGAAACCTACAACAGAAATTATGTTATCTTATCGTTAATTAGCTATTTTATAGTTAACACAACCTAATTACCCACAACTACTATCAATTTTAGACTAAATCTTTCTGCTCATTTTTGTTTCAAACAACCAAGCAAATCCCTCTGAACAAAATTATTTTTTTCTGTCTAAAATTGAACTTTAGTAAGTTGTCAGAAAAATAATGACCAACAAAGTTTTTTTCTTCATCCCTAACCTAATTGGATATTTGCGAGCTTTACTTTATCTCAGCGCTTTTACTATCCATAGTTTTAACTACTGGCAACTTTCAATTATTCTCTATACAATTGGTTTTTTGTTAGATGAATTAGATGGTAGAGCCGCAAAAAAATTTAATCAAACAACTCAATTTGGCGCTTCTCTAGATATGGTTCTCGATCGTTGCGCTACTACTGGACTTTGTTTAATCTTAGCACAAATTTATCCTCAGTATTCAGTAATCTTTATTCTTTTAATCGCTCTAGATATTAGTAGCCATTATTATTTATTGTCAATTAGTGGCAAGCTACAAATTCCTAGCCATAAAGCGGTCACAAATTGGTCAAAAAATAAACTATTAGCACTTTATTACGAGCAAAAACTTATTTTCGATCTGCTTATTGCTGGCAATGAGTTATTTTACATATTCCTTTATATTACAGCTTATACAACAGGATTTACAATTACGATTTTCAAGATTACACTTAGTTTTTGGCAAAGCTTACTTATAATAACTTTCCCACTATATTTCTTTAAACAATTAATC
>JAWQFW010000045.1:0-26258 GCA_035968095.1 Oscillatoria sp. PMC 1068.18 | reverse complement strand
ATCCCCAATTAACCCTCAGTCCGTCGTCGTACCGAATCAGCATGGGAAGGTAAACCTTCAGCCTCAGCTAAAGCTTGAATGGCTGACGACATTTTTTTCAAGGCTGTCGGTGAATATTGAATTAAACTCGAATGCTTCATAAACGTTTCCACGCCTAAAGCAGAGGCATAACGAGCAGCACCGGAAGTTGGTAAAGTATGATTTGGACCTGCGAGATAGTCTCCCACGGCTTCCGGAGTCGAGTTACCTAAGAAAATTGCGCCAGCGTGACGAATTAATTCGATTAACGCCCAAGGATCTTCAACTTCTAATTCCAAGTGTTCAGGTGCAAAAAGATTAGAAAGTTCTGCTGCAATTTCTAAAGAATCGACCACAACAATCAAACCATAGTGGGCGATCGCTTTTTCGGTTAAGATCCGACGCTCATGATTTTGCAGTTGGTTACTTACTTCTTGTTGTACTTTCCCCGCGAGTTTGGGGTCGGTAGTTAACAGAATTGCCGCCGCTAAAGGATCGTGTTCTGCTTGTGCTAAGAGATCGCTAGCTAGGTGAACTGGATTCGCATGACTATCCGCGATAATCAGCACTTCTGATGGACCTGCTAACGAGTCAATTCCCACAGTACCGTAAACCAGTTTTTTCGCCAGAGTCACGTAAATGTTACCGGGCCCAGTAATTATATCGACCTTGGGAATGGTATCTGTACCATAAGCCAAAGCCGCGATCGCCTGCGCTCCCCCAACTTTGTAAATTTCTGTAACTCCTGCTTCTTGCGCTGCTACCAGCACAGCCGGATTAATTTTTTTGTCTTTTCCTGGTGGCGTTACCATAACAATACGCGGCACTCCAGCAACTTTCGCCGGAATTGCGTTCATTAGCACTGTACTCGGATAAGATGCTCTCCCACCCGGTACATATAGCCCTGCGCGATCTACAGGGGTGTAGCGTTTGCCTAGTACAACTTCATCCTCGTCAAACTCTACCCAAGATTTCGGGATTCGTTTGCGATGAAAAGCCGTTATTTTTCTATTTGCAAGCTGAATTGCCGTCAGTAACTCTTGATTAACTTGTTGATAAGCAGCGTCTAGTTCCGAACCGCTCACCCGCAATTCTGACGAATTGAGAGTCAGCCCGTCAAACTCTGCTGTATAGTCTAGGACGGCTCGATCTCCCAGACGTTTGATCTTTTGGAGAATTTCGCGAACGGTCGCCTCTTTGGAGAGAATCTCGTCATTGTGAGTGCGATCGCCAATCCGCCGCAGTTCGCTTTGTGCCTCAGTTACACGAGTGATGATTCGCAACATGGAGTTAACAGTCCCCATTGAAAGCTATTACCCACTGTGAGCTAACACCGTCAGCCCCACATCTTTGTTTTTGTTGCAGATGCGGATGCTTTCACGCTTACCCACTTCTCTAGCTTAACGTGGATTTTTGCGCGATCGCCCTTTTTGGCAAACAGATGTTATCTTCTTCGGAAATTTATCACCCTTGAATTATTAATCAATTCTGCTCAACTCTTGACAAATCTATTAGAATATGTTTATGATTCTCGTCACCAAGTAGAAAAACGAATTAAAAAGTGCTATGCTAGATAAGCTTAAGCTGATATGATTAAAATTTCAGTATAGTTTACATCGCAACAAGAAGATTTATTTAGACAACAGTGGCTAATTCTAAGTCTGCAATCAAACGAATCCAAATTGCCGAGCGCAACCGACAGCGAAACAAAGCTTATAAGTCAGGCGTAAGAACCCTGATGAAAAAATACTTTGGTGCTGTAGAAGAATACGCGGCGAGTCCAACTCCAGAAAAAATGGAGCAAGTAAATCAAGCAATGGCGGCAGCGTACAGCAAAATAGATAAGTCTGTAAAGCGGGGAGTATTACACAGTAACAATGGTGCAAGAAAAAAAGCTCGTTTGGCAAAAGCTCTGAAGCAAGTAACTAATTCCGAGCAACAGACAGCTTAACAGCAAGTTGGGTAGTTGTTTTGGGTAAGGGAAAAATAGCCAAAAAATTATTTCTCCATCGAGAAATAGTTTGGCTAACCTAAAGAGCGGCAAATGCGAAATACTTTTTTGCTGTACAAGTTGAGCTTGATTTCAGTAAGAACAAGAAAGCCCAAGCAAAAGGTGGTTAATTGAGAGCTAATTAAAAGGTTGTGTAGAAAAAGAGGACTTTTTTTTCTAGACAACCGCTAATTATTAAAATGTGTTGTCATTAATCAAACTGAAAAAATTAGCTCAAAACCCAAAGAAGCGGCGCAAAAGCGCTACAGTTTACCAGAGCAGAATGTGCCAATGGAGTTGATAGACACCCACGTTCATCTTAATTTTGACGTATATCAAGGGGAGTTAGAAGCGCTATCGACGCGCTGGCGGGAAGCAAAAGTAGTCAAGTTGGTGCATTCCTGCGTTCACCCGGAAGAATTTGCTAAGACTCAAGCCTTAGCAGATCGATTTCCCGAACTGTATTTTGCAGTAGGGTTACATCCTCTGGAAGCAGAAAAAGCGAATTCTCAGACAATTCCAGAGATCCAAAGACTAGCTGCATCAGATTCGCGTGTAGTAGCCATAGGAGAAATCGGACTTGATTTTTATAAAGCCCAAAACAAAGAGCAACAAAAAAAATTATTTACCGAGCAAGCAGCGATCGCGCTTCAACTTCAGCTACCTATAATTGTTCACTGTCGGGAGGCAGCCGCCGCACTCCGAGATTTATTGTTAGAAATCAGCGAAAAACCGCAACTGCGAGGAGTAATGCACTGTTGGAGCGGTACAGCCGAAGAAACAAAATGGTTTTTAGACTTAGGATTTTATATCAGTTATAGCGGCATAGTTACCTTTAAAAATGCCACTCAGGTACAAGAATCGCTCAAAATAGTTCCCAGCGATCGCCTCTTAATCGAAACTGACTGTCCTTTTTTAGCACCAGTTCCGAAACGAGGCAAGCGCAATGAACCATCCTACGTGCAGTATGTTGCTCAACAAGCAGCCAAACTGCGCGGCGTATCAGTAGAAACTTTAGCTGCTCAAACAACCAAAAACGCCGAGCAACTTTTTAGTTTTGCTCAAACTAATTTCCACGAACAAAATTAAACACCAAAATTAATTTTGAAGTAAAAAACAACGCAGCAAAGTAGAAACAAATCGGCGTACCGTTAGGTCGGCGTAGCCATCGCCAAAACACCAACATCAAATTAACATTGGGGGAGTAGTCATTGAAACAAGAACTGACTCAAAAAAAAGAGTATGACAACCAACCAGCAATGCCTACGTTGGGCTACGTCAATACCGAAATTCTGCTCATCAAGCTTTGAACATAGACAAGTTATCTAACTTTATTTGTCCTCAATTAAATTTGGGACGGATTTTTAACTCGTCTAGAGAAAAATAGCCATAAATTACCAGCAAAATACTTCCTTAGTGAAGATGTAGCTGTCTAAATTTTAGCTTAATCTCTCAAACAGAAGCCAAAAACAATGTAAATTTGTAAATACTAAAAAGTAAAAATTGTCAAGGAAACTTACCTAAAAACTCCTCAAGTCAAACTGAAACCAGTGAGACAAAAAAGAAAAACAACCACCATCTTGAGCTAATCCATTAAGCTGCTCAATGCAGCATCTAACCCAACAAGTGAAGGGCATACCGAGCTAGCAACACCAGATCAACAAATCTAAAAATAACTATGAACAATTTAACTTATAGCCTGCTTCCCGACTTAATCGAAATTCAGCGCTCCAGCTTTCGTTGGTTCCTCGAAGAAGGACTCATCGAAGAACTAAACAGTTTCTCTCCCATTACCGACTACACAGGGAAATTAGAACTCCACTTTCTCGGCTCAGACTACAAACTCAAACAACCAAAATACGACGTAGACGAAGCCAAACGGCGAGACAGCACCTACGGCGTACAAATGTATGTACCCACCAGATTAATCAACAAAGAAACCGGGGATATCAAAGAACAAGAAGTATTTATTGGCGACTTACCCTTAATGACCGATCGCGGCACATTCATTATCAACGGAGCCGAGCGAGTCATCGTCAACCAAATCGTGCGATCGCCAGGAGTTTACTACAAATCCGAAATCGATAAAAACGGTCGCCGTACCTATTCAGCCAGCCTAATCCCCAACCGAGGCGCATGGCTAAAATTTGAAACCGATAAAAACAGCCTAGTTTGGGTAAGAATTGACAAAACCCGCAAACTAAGCGCTCAAGTCTTGCTCAAAGCAATTGGCATCTCCGACAACGAGATTATGGACGCACTGCGCCATCCAGATTATTACGAAAAAACCTTAGAAAAAGAAGGAAATCCGAGCGAAGAAGACGCATTACTAGAGCTATACCGTAAACTACGACCCGGAGAACCCCCAACAGTCTCCGGTGGTGCAGCACTACTAGAATCAAGATTTTTTGACGGCAAACGCTACGACTTAGGGCGCGTCGGTCGTTACAAACTCAACAAAAAGCTGCGTCTCAACGTCCCAGACACCATGCGAGTTTTAACCTCAACCGACATTCTCGCAGCGATCGACTACTTAATTAACCTCGAATTCGACCTTGGTGCAACCGACGACATCGACCACCTCGGAAATCGTCGCGTGCGTTCCGTCGGCGAACTTCTGCAAAACCAAGTCCGCGTTGGTTTGAACCGTCTGGAGCGAATTATCCGCGAACGGATGACCGTTTCCGAAGCCGAAAACCTAACTCCCGCTTCCTTAGTCAACCCCAAACCATTAGTAGCAGCAATTAAGGAATTTTTCGGTTCCTCCCAACTCTCCCAGTTCATGGATCAAACCAATCCTCTCGCCGAATTAACTCACAAACGGCGTTTATCCGCCCTCGGACCAGGAGGATTAACCAGAGAAAGAGCAGGCTTCGCAGTTCGCGATATTCACCCCTCACACTACGGCAGAATTTGTCCAGTAGAAACACCAGAAGGTCCCAACGCGGGCTTGATTGGTTCCTTAGCCACTTATGCACGGGTTAATCAATATGGTTTTATTGAAACCCCCTACTATCCGGCTCAAGCAGGGCGAGTTTTGCGAGACGACGGACCCGTATTCCTCACGGCTGACGAAGAAGACGACTTGCGCGTCGCCCCAGGAGACGTAGCCACCGACGAAGCCGGAAAAATCATTGGGGAAGAGATTCCGGTGCGTTACCGACACGAATTTTCTACCACCGTACCGACTCAAGTGGATTATGTCGCCGTCTCGCCGATGCAAATTGTCTCCGTCGCTACTTCCTTAATTCCCTTTTTGGAACACGACGACGCAAACCGCGCCCTGATGGGGTCGAATATGCAGCGTCAGGCAGTACCTTTATTAAGACCAGAGCGTCCGTTGGTAGGAACAGGTTTGGAGGCGCAAGCAGCAAGGGATTCAGGGATGGTGGTTGTTTCTCGCCACACCGGAATTGTGAGCTTTGTTGATGCGGAACGGGTGGTCATTCAAGTTCAAGAACCCGTTATAGAACCAACTGGAGACAAACTATTAGACGATTTAGTGCGCTTTAGTGGTCGAAGAATATCAAAGTTAATAGCAAGAACAATTGTTCATGAGCTTATAGCCAGAGGTGGAGGAGTAGCAGGTCACACACTCATCAATGTAGTAGGGCGAGTTCTAAATGCAACAGAGCTAGATGAATTAGTTGCCGAAAGTCTCAAAGGAGCAATACCAATTCCTCTACCAGGCAATATTCAACCAGGAGTTGATGCTGGTATTGAACTTGCTGCTAGTGTAATTGCTAATCAACTCTCAAACATGGGTCTGAGAACTTTGATTGAGAAATCATTAGCAATGCTACCTAAAGGTTTTTCTCCTTTAGACTTAGAAAATGCTCTTAGTATTAAGCTGAAGCCCACTGTGACTCAATCTCTTGACTTCCTAGCTATAGGAATTAAAAAAAGCATTCCCAGTGGTCTTTTGGAAAACTTTGCCAAATTAGGCACGAAAGTCAAAGAAGCAATAGAAACCAGCAATCTCGCGGCAATTCCAGAAATTTTACTTGATGCACCCAAAGTTATATTCGGTGTTTTCAACTCTGAGATTAAGGTTAATTTGCCCAAAAAACCACCTGTTTATACTCATGAAGTTGAGTACGAATTACAGAAATATCAGCGATCGAACCAAGATACTTGTTTAAACCAGCGTCCCCTCGTCTATCAAGGAGAAGATGTCGTTCCCGGACAAGTTTTAGCTGATGGTTCCGCTACCGAAGGCGGGGAATTGGCGCTAGGACAAAATATTTTAGTCGCCTATATGCCTTGGGAAGGCTATAACTACGAAGACGCAATTTTGATTAGCGAGCGTTTGGTGTATGACGACGTTTATACTTCTATCCACGTTGAGAAGTACGAAATAGAAGCTCGTCAAACGAAACTTGGTCCAGAAGAAATTACCAGAGAAATTCCCAACGTTGGTGAAGATGCTTTACGTCAGTTGGATGAGCGCGGCATTATCCGGGTTGGTGCTTGGGTAGAAGCTGGGGATATTTTGGTTGGTAAAGTAACACCCAAAGGTGAATCAGACCAACCCCCAGAAGAGAAGTTACTGCGAGCTATTTTCGGTGAAAAAGCACGAGACGTGCGGGATAACAGCTTGCGGGTTCCGAACGGTGAAAAAGGTCGCGTCGTGGATGTACGAGTTTTCACCAGAGAACAAGGAGATGAGCTACCTCCAGGTGCGAATATGGTGGTTCGGGTCTATGTCGCTCAAAAGCGCAAAATTCAAGTAGGCGACAAAATGGCAGGACGACACGGAAATAAAGGAATTATTTCCCGGATTTTACCGATTGAGGATATGCCGTTTTTGCCTGATGGGACACCGATGGATATTATTTTGAATCCGTTGGGGGTACCGAGTCGGATGAACGTGGGGCAGGTGTTTGAGTGTTTGCTGGGATGGGCTGGTGAGAATTTGGGGGTGCGGTTTAAAGTGACTCCTTTTGATGAGATGTATGGTTCGGAGGCTTCGCGAAATTCGGTGCATAGCAAATTGGATGAAGCGAGTCAGCGCCCAGGACGAGACTGGATTTTTGATGCGGAACAACCAGGTAAGATTACTGTTTACGACGGCAGAACCGGAGAAGCATTCGATCGCCCGGTGGCTGTGGGTAAGGCTTATATGCTGAAGCTGGTTCACTTAGTCGATGATAAGATTCATGCGCGATCGACTGGTCCTTATTCCTTGGTGACACAGCAGCCCTTGGGTGGTAAGGCGCAACAGGGGGGACAGCGTTTTGGCGAGATGGAAGTTTGGGCGCTGGAAGCTTATGGTGCGGCTTATACGTTGCAGGAGTTGTTGACGGTGAAGTCTGATGATATGCAGGGGCGGAATGAGGCATTGAATGCGATCGTTAAAGGTAAACCAATTCCGCGCCCCGGTACGCCAGAATCGTTTAAGGTGTTGATGCGAGAGTTGCAGTCTTTGGGTTTAGATATTGCAGTGCATAAGGTGGAGACGGCAGAGGACGGTAGTAGTAAGGATGTGGAGGTGGATTTGATGGCAGATGTGGAGCGACGACGGACTCCTTCTCGACCGACTTATGAGTCTTTGACGGCAGAGGATTTGCAGGAGGAGGAGGAAGAGGTTTAGCGATCAATCGCTGCGCCGACTGTGACGCTATGCCCTAGGAGTAACTGCTGCAATTGGTTGTTGGTTGGTAGTTGGGGAATTGGCAAAAATTAACGAGGAGCTACCTAATCCCAAGGACTAAGGATTAGGGGGCTAATTCTAACTACGAAATGGGTCAATTAGGAGGAGAAAATCATGAGAAATCAATTAGAACAAAGATTTGACTATGTAAAAATTGGTATTGCCTCTCCGGAGAGGGTTCGGACTTGGGGGGAGCGGAGTCTTCCTAATGGGCAAGTTGTCGGCGAAGTTACCAAACCGGAGACGATTAATTATCGGACACTGAAGCCGGAGATGGATGGGCTTTTTTGTGAGCGAATTTTCGGTCCGGCGAAGGATTGGGAGTGTCATTGTGGGAAGTATAAGCGCGTCCGTCACCGGGGAATTGTGTGCGAACGTTGTGGCGTAGAAGTAACTGAATCTCGCGTCCGACGGCATCGCATGGGTTATATTAAACTCGCTGCACCTGTTACTCATGTTTGGTATTTAAAGGGAATTCCGAGTTATTTAAGCATTTTGCTCGATATGGCACTGCGAGATGTGGAGCAAATTGTTTATTTCAATGCCTATGTGGTTTTGAATCCAGGAAATGCGGGAAACTTGAGCTATAAACAGCTTTTGACTGAAGACCAATGGTTAGAAATTGAGGAACAGCTTTATAGCGAAGACTCGGAGTTAGAAGGTGTCGAAGTCGGCATTGGTGCAGAAGCAGTACAAAGACTATTGCGCGAAGTAGAACTCGAAAGCGAAGCTGAAAAATTACGCGAGGATATTGGCGCAGCCAAAGGGCAAAAGCGGGCAAGGTTGATTAAAAGGTTACGAGTAATCGACAACTTTATTGCGACTGGTTCGCTTCCGGAATGGATGGTTTTAACTTATATTCCGGTGATTCCTCCTGATTTGCGACCGATGGTGCAGTTGGATGGGGGTAGGTTTGCGACTTCCGATTTAAATGATTTGTATCGGCGGGTAATTAACCGGAATAATCGTTTGGCGCGTTTGCAGGAGATTTTAGCGCCGGAGATTATTGTGCGGAATGAGAAGCGGATGCTGCAAGAAGCGGTGGATGCTTTGATTGATAATGGCAGGCGAGGACGGACGGTGGTTGGTGCGAATAATCGTCCTTTGAAATCTCTCTCGGATATTATCGAAGGAAAACAAGGACGTTTCCGTCAAAACTTATTAGGGAAAAGGGTAGATTATTCTGGACGTTCGGTGATTGTGGTGGGTCCGAAACTGAAAATTTATCAGTGTGGGTTACCGAGAGAAATGGCGATTGAGTTGTTTCAGCCTTTTGTGATTCATAGTTTGATTCGTTCGGGGTTAGTGAATAATATTAAAGCAGCCAAAAAACTAATTCAACGTAATGATGCTTCGGTTTGGGATGTGCTTGAAGAAGTGATTGCGGGACATCCAGTTTTGTTGAACCGTGCGCCAACGCTGCACCGTTTAGGAATTCAGGCGTTTGAACCAATTCTGGTTGAAGGTAGGGCAATTCAGTTACATCCTTTGGTTTGTCCGGCTTTTAATGCTGACTTTGATGGCGACCAAATGGCGGTTCACGTACCGTTGTCTTTGGAGTCTCAGGCTGAAGCGAGGTTGTTGATGTTGGCTTGTCATAATATTCTTTCTCCAGCTACCGGAAGACCAATTGTTGCTCCTTCTCAAGATATGGTTTTGGGTTGTTATTACCTAACCGCAGAAAACCCGACAATTAAGAAAGAAGAACGTTATTTCGCCAACTTAGAAGACGCAATTAAAGCATACGAGCAGGGACTGGTAGGGTTACACGCGGAAGTCTGGGTGCGTTACAACGGTGAAGTTGAAACTGCTACACCAGACACCAAGGTGTTAAAAGAAGAGAAAAATGAGGATGGAACGGTAACAAAATACTATCGAGAAAGGAAGAGGAGAGAAACTGCGGATGGACAACTGATTTGTCAGTATGTTCTGACTACTCCTGGTCGAATTGTTTATAACAAAACTATTCAAGATACTCTCGCACCAGTGTAAAGAATTTGAGCAAGGGAACCTATGAAACTAAATTTTTGACTCTGACTTTGAAGAGCTTTTGAAGAAAATAGGTTCTCTTGATTTAATGATTTAAGTTGTTGCATGGAGGAGAAAGTTAATTTTTAAGTTGAATTTAAGATTGACAAACTTAGAAAAGAAATTTAGTTGCTAAACCAGCTATAAAAGCTACCAAAAATATGTTCAAGTTAATTTTTTGAATTTGCAAAAATGCAAAAGAAGTTAATGTTGAGCTAAATAATTTGGTAAATTTGTGAGAAAAATTTCGCTCTTAAAACCGATTTTGCTGAGAATAAACCAATGACAAAAGAAGTTGCATTTTTTAACCGTACTGTTAATAAAGGTAGATTGAAAAAATTGATGGCGTGGGCATATACCAACTACGGTAGCGCTCGCTGCGCGCAGATGGCTGATTGTCTGAAACAATTAGGCTTTCGCTATGCTACTAAAGCGGGAGTTTCGATCAGTGTGGAAGATCTCCAAGTCCCCCCAATTAAGCGGAAAATGCTCGAAGAGGCAGAGGCAGAAATTCGTGCAACTACAGATCGCTATTCGCGTGGGGAAATTACTGAAGTTGAGCGTTTCCAAAAAGTAATTGATACTTGGAATAGTACCTCAGAGGCGTTGAAAGAAGAGGTAGTGCGAAACTTTGAGGCGACAGATCCCTTGAATTCGGTCTATATGATGGCTTTTTCGGGTGCGAGGGGAAATATGAGCCAGGTGCGCCAACTTGTGGGAATGCGCGGCTTGATGGCTGACCCCCAAGGGGAGATTATCGATTTGCCGATTAAGACTAATTTCCGTGAAGGTTTGACGGTCACTGAATATATTATTTCTTCTTACGGGGCGCGGAAAGGACTGGTAGATACGGCGTTGCGGACTGCGGATTCGGGTTATTTGACGCGGCGGTTGGTGGATGTGGCTCAAGATGTGATTGTGCGGGAGCCAGACTGCGGTACGCACAGGGGTATCCAAGTGGTGCCGATGAAGGACGGCGATCGCGTTCTAATTCCATTATCAGATCGTCTCTTTGGGCGGGTGCTAGGAGAGGATGTTGTGACTAAGGGTGGAGAGACGATCGCGAAGCGTAATCAATCGATCGACCAAGTTTTAGCGGATCGGATTGCTGAAGTTACTGAGGCTGTAGTCGTGCGATCGCCCTTGACTTGCGAAGCTTCTCGCTCAGTTTGTCGTAACTGTTACGGTGCAGCTTTGGCTACAGGTTCAGAGGTCGATTTAGGCGAAGCAGTGGGAATTATTGCGGCTCAATCGATTGGAGAACCAGGAACCCAATTAACCATGCGGACATTCCACACCGGGGGTGTCTTCACAGGTTCAGTCGCCACACAAGTGCGCTCAACCCTTGCGGGGACAGTGAAACTGAAAGTCCGCACCAGAACCGTTCGGACTCGTCACGGTGATGAGCGAGAACAAGTGGAAGTCGCAGGAAACATAGTTGTTGAACCAGCCACAGGTAAAGCTGCTAGTTTTGGAGTCAGTCCTGGAAGCCTCATCCTCGTCAAAGATGGAGCAAAAGTCGAACCAGACCAACTGTTAGCTGAAGTTCCGGTACGGGAGCGATCGCGCTCTACAGAACGAGCTACCAAAGACGTAGCTTCAGACTTAGCAGGCGAAGTCTTTTTTGATAACCTCCTCCTTGAAGAAAAAACCGATCGCCAAGGTAACACCACCCGGATTTGTTCCCGTGGGGGACTAATTTGGGTACTTTCGGGCGAAGTTTATAATTTGCCCCCAGGAGCAGAACCAGTAGTTAAAAATGGTTCTGAAGTCGAGCCAGGAACAGTTTTAGCCGAAACTAAACTAATTTCTGCCTCTGGCGGCGTTTGTCGTACCTCCGGCGGTCGTGAAATTTCAATTATTACTGCCTCTGTTCGTTTAGACCAAGCGAAGGTGCGGCGAGCAACTGGAGGTGGGGCAGAACAGTATACAATTCATGCTGCGAATAATCAGCGCTTCTTGCTCAAAGCTACCCCAGGAATGAAAGTGGCAGATGGTCAAGTCGTTGCTGAATTAATTGACGATCGCTATCACACCAACACAGGTGGAATCATTAAATATGCCGGAGTTGAAGTCGCAAAAAGCAAATCTAGCCGTAAACAAGGTTACGAAGTCGTCACAGGCGGAACTTTGCTGTGGATACCCGAAGAATGCCACGAAGTTAACAAAGACATTTCCTTGCTACAAGTGGAGGATGGACAATATATCGAAGCCGGAACCGAAGTCGTGAAAGATGTCTTCTCTCAATCGGCTGGAATCGTTGAAGTTGTCCAGAAAAATGACATTCTCCGGGAAGTAGCGATTAAGCCGGGGGAAATTCATTTGCTCGATGAGTTACCAGGAGTGAATCCCGCGCCAGAATTATTACCTCCAGGTTCAGAACCACTTCCTGGTGTGGTGGTAGAGAAACTAACTTGGGCGGAGTATGTGGATACGGATGGAGGGATGGCGTTGTTATTGCGTCCGGTGGTTGAGTATGCGATCGCTGATGAACCCTCGGTTCCTTCCCAAGCCAGTATCAATGAGTCTGGGGAGCTACCAATTCAACTGCGAGCAGTACAACGACTTTTGTATAAGGACGGGGAACGAGTGAAGTCGGTTGAGGGACTCGAACTGATGCGGACGCAGCTAGTTTTGAAGATTAATCCGACGGAGCAGGCGAGTGCAGTGGAGCGGCTTTCGGCGGATATTGAATTAATTCCCTCAGAAGAAGACGAACAAGAATGGCTGGTTCAGATGGTAATTCTGGAGTCTCTAGTTATTCGTCGCGACATCGAAGCCGACCCATTTGGAGGCGCAACCCAAACTAAAGTTTTGGTTTCTGATGGGGAAGAAATTGCTCCTGGAGCCGTGGTCGCCCGGACAGAGATTTATGCCAAAGAACCAGGAGAAGTGCGCGGAATTAAAGAAGGAGTAGAAGCTATCCGTCGCATTTTAGTAGTTCGAGATGCCGACCGAATTGTGGTTCCTCTCGAAACTCCCTCTTCATTGAAGACAGGTCAGTTAGTAGTCGCTGGAGATCAATTAAACTCAAGCAAAGCTAGCTCGGTTTCCGGTCAAGTGGTACGAATTTCCGATCAAGAGATCGTGCTGCGACGAGCGCGTCCTTATCGAGTTAGTACCAATGCGGTGCTGCACGTCGAAGATGGAGACTTGGTACAGCGCGGCGATAACTTGGTGTTGTTAGTCTTTGAACGAGCAAAAACTGGGGATATTATTCAAGGTTTACCGAGGATTGAAGAACTTTTAGAAGCCAGGAAACCCAAGGAAGCTTGTTTACTGGCTCGTCGTCCGGGAACTGCCCAAGTGGTTTATGGCGATGACGAAACGGCTGATGTCAAGGTAATTGAGGCTGATGGTGTTGTCGCTGATTATCCGGTTAGCCCCGGACAAAACGTGCTGGTGTCTGATGAACAGCACGTAGCCGCAGGTACGCCTCTTACCGACGGTCCAGCAAATCCTCACGAGATTTTGGAATTGTTCTTCCAATTGTATGTTGAGGAGAAAGGAGTTTATGAAGCTGCATTAGTGGGGCTGGAGCAAGCACAACGTTTTTTGGTTAATGAAGTTCAATCGGTGTATCAATCTCAAGGAATTGATATTGCTGATAAGCATATTGAGGTGATTGTGCGGCAAATGACCTCGAAGGTGCGTGTAGATGATGGTGGTGATACGACTATGCTGCCTGGAGAGTTGGTAGAATTACGTCAGATCGAACAAGTGAATGAGGCGATGAGTATTACCGGAGGTGCGCCTGCTCGTTATACTCCAGTTTTGTTGGGGATTACGAAGGCTTCGCTGAATACTGATAGCTTTATTTCGGCGGCTTCGTTCCAAGAAACGACGCGGGTATTGACAGAAGCAGCGATCGAGGGTAAGTCTGATTGGTTACGCGGTCTGAAGGAAAATGTGATTATTGGGCGTTTGATTCCTGCGGGGACTGGGTTTTCTCAGTTGACTGAGGAGCCTTTGACTGTGGATAGTGATGGTGGTGGATTTGGTGACACTAGCATTTCGCGGAGTTTCCGGACGAGTCCGGTTACTAGCGACGATCCGATGGATGTGGTTTTGGACGATCGCACCGCACGGGCTTATTCGATGGTAGATGACGATCGCCAAACGAATCTGGATAGTTTGTCGTCTAAAAATAAGCGCTTTACGGAAGAAGAGGAATAGTTTTTCTCAGATTTGATTGAAGAGATGCTGCCAGAACAGGTTTTCATTCGGCAGCATCTCTTTGCTTTTTCGCTGCAAGTTAAGTCACACAATAATCTCTAATTGATTACACTACCAAGTTAGAAATTAATGTCTCGTAGGTTAGGAAAGCTCTTGTAACTCACCGGGACGGATGGTAATGGTTTTGGTTTCTTGAGTGCGACGTATTCGTAGAGGAATTGATTTATTGACCTGGCTGTTTTCTACGAGTCGTTGTAGTTGTTCGGCATCGACAACTTTTTGTCCGTTAAATTCGACGATTACATCGCCACTTTTAATTCCGGCGGCGGCTGCGGGACTATTAGGTTCAACCTGCATGACTAATACACCAATGACTTCCGGCAACTGAAGCGAAGAGTTGGGGTCTTGATTATTAGTTGCTGCTAGTTGGGGAGTGAGGTTGACCATCCGAATCCCTAAATAAGGGTGA
This sequence comes from Oscillatoria sp. PMC 1068.18, assembly GCA_035968095.1. Classification (GTDB taxonomy): domain Bacteria; phylum Cyanobacteriota; class Cyanobacteriia; order Cyanobacteriales; family SIO1D9; genus IIICB1. Next base: position 11,924 of record JAWQFW010000045.1, on the reverse strand, counting down.
ACAACCTTTTCTCCTAAAGCTAAGACTGGGTAAATCACTTTGGCAGTGTTGATGGGAATCGCAAAGCCGATACCCATTGCACCGGGACGAATTGCGGTGTTGATGCCGATTACTTCACCGTCTTCGTTTAATAACGGACCGCCTGAGTTACCAGGATTAATCGCGGCATCGGTTTGAATAAAGTCGAGCCGTTTGTCGGGAATGCCGACTTGGGCGCTAGAACGATTTAGGGTACTGACAATACCTAAAGTGACGGTGTTGTCAAGTCCGAGAGGATTTCCTACAGCGATCGCCCAATCTCCTACCTGAATTTGGGCGGAATCTCCTAATGTGGCAGTGGGGAAGTTTTCTCCTTCAATTTTGACGACGGCTAAATCGGTGACTGGATCTGCACCTAAAACTTTACCGTCAAAAGTACGTCCGTCTCTGAGAATGACAGTGACGCGATCGGCGTTATTGACGACGTGAGAGTTAGTTAGGATAATACCTTTACTCTCGACGATAAAGCCAGAACCTTGACCGCGTAAGCGTCTTTCTTGGGGTGGTTGGAAGAGAAAATCGTCGCCGAAGAAACGACGAAAGAAAGGATCGTCGAAAAAGGGATCGATTTGACGCGAAATGGTTCTTTCGGTGTCGATTAGCACTACTGCTTCTCCTACCTGACGCACTGCTTTGGCGACAAAGCTATGGTGAGTTGAGGCGGAAGTTTTTTGGGCTAGCTGTATGGGGGGATGTATGGGACTAGCTTGAGTTGGTGAAACGGAAGAGATTCCCATGAAGATCAATACTGAAAAAAGTATAGTTAAAACACGGGTAGTCTGAGAAGTGGTAAAAAACTTGTGTAATTTCATGGTTCTTGAGGCTGCAATTGAGAAAATTAGGGGTAAAAGTTTGTATTTCTCAACTTTACCAGCAAGATTGGTAATGTTTCTGGGAAAATCACTTGTTTTTCGCTGGGAATGACTCAGGAAATCTGGTTTCTCAAAGCCGAGAACTTTCTCGTGCTAGCGATCGGAGTTGAGACTAGGTAAGATCAAAGATAAGTTTCTTCAGATTATCGGAGTTAACTCGTTGATTAATCAATCCTGGGATAAAGTAGAAAAAAAAGAACATTCACATTTAAGAGAAGATTCTCACCAGTATCGTCATGGTCATGAAGAACAGGTAACGCCTCACGTTCACAGTGAAGAGTCACTACGCAAGATTATTAATCGACTTTCCCGGATTGAGGGACATATTAGAGGTGTGAAAACAATGGTTAAGGAAAGTCGCCCTTGTCCAGAAGTTTTGGTACAAATTGCGGCGGTGCGGGGGGCGTTAGACCGGGTAGCGCGAATTATTTTGGATGAACATTTGAGTGAATGTATTGGTCGCGCGGCGAAAGAAGGCAATATTGAGGTAGAAATTGAAGAGTTAAAAGCGGCTTTGGATCGATTTTTGCCTTAATTAATTAAGGGGTAAAAGCGCGATCGCCTCTCGCCAAATTGTCTGACTTTTGCCTCGAAGCGAAAAGAAATAATTATCGCAAGTTTTGGGTTGAAAACCCTGCCCTTCTCCGCCAGCTTTGCGATAAACTGAGGACTAAGCGGAAAATCAGATGTGTAGTCGTGGCACGCGAACTGACCGTTGCCAAAAAGCTAGTGTCACCAATCCTGAACGGGTTGCTCCAATACCTCACTGCCCTCTAAAGGAAAATATGGCAGAGGTGGGAGATCAAAGAAATAAATAGGGTAGGACATACCCGAATTTACGCTTGGGGAGTAGTCCAGATCAGAGTGCTTGCTGTTAAAGGTGTAGTCGGACACTTACATGAAACTGTAAGACTAAGACTAACTTTGTTTCGTGGAGGCAAGATTCACCCCAAGAATCCTCTCGCTAAAGCACAGAGGAGTGTCAAACTAGATTGTTGTTAGCTAACTCGACAAAGCTCGTGAGATTATTAAAACTTTCAATCGGATTTTTGACTATTTTCTTGGCTAGTTCTGCTTTTACAGAAGTGGCAAATGCTGCTTTCTCTAAGAATGAAGTTGAGACAAAATTTCCAGCAAATCGGCAACTATTGGCGGTTGATTTGCCAATTTTTTTGGGACAAAACCAAGTTTCATCTTTGGAAAGAGAAATAGTTGAGGAGATGAACCAAGCACGTGCTAATCCTAGTGCTTATGCCGCTCAACTTGAGGCTTTGAAGCAATATTACGACGGTAATTTGCTTTCTTTACCAGGACAAACGCCTCTGCAAACTGAAGAAGGTGTTGAGGCTGTGGAAGAGGCGATCGCGTTTTTACGTGAGGCTAAACCTTTACCTTCTCTCAATATTTCGACGGGTATGTCTCAAGCGGCTAGAGATTTGGTTACATATCAAGGTCCGAAAGGCGAAACGGGTCACGTGGGAGAGGATGGTTCTCAAGCTTGGGATAGAATGGGTCGTTATGGTGAGGCTTCTGGTCGTCAAGGGGAAAATATTAGTTACGGTAAAAATACCGCCGCCGAGGTGGTCTTACAGCTAATTATTGATGATGGTGTGGAAAATCGCGGTCACAGAGATAATATTTTTAACTCAGATTATCAATATACTGGTGTGGCTTGCGGTAATCATGCTCAATTCAATCAGATGTGTGTGATTACTTATGCTGGAGGTTATACGGATAATCTGGCTACGACTCCGGGGAATGTAACTATTCCAGAAGTGTCTCCTAGTTCCGGAACTCCTCCTATTTCGCCTCCAGAGGTGTCTCCTCCGGTGCAAACTCCCCCAGAAACTGCTGTTGGTCCTTTGTTACAGGAAAATGGCATTCTGCAAGAGGGTGACGACATTTTGCCTAATGATAATAGTTTGTATGATGTTCATACTTTTCAAGGTAGTGCTGGTCGTCAGGTAACAATTACTGTAGAAAGCGATCAATTTGATACTTATCTGGCTTTAATTGACCCTACGGGTGAGTTGATTCAAGAAAGTGATGATATTGCTGAAGATAATACTAATTCTGCCATTACTTTGACTTTACCTATGGATGGTGTTTATCGCATTATTATTAATTCTTATGATGCTCAAGGTCGAGGTGAGTATCAAGTTACGGTGCGCTGAAAAAACTTTAAGCTGGGTGGCGATCGCTACCTAGCCTCTTGACAAATTAAACATTTTACTATCTAATTTTTCATTGCAATGATAAAAAGAATTTGGCGATCGCCTCACCCTGACAAATTACTGCACAATTACACAAAGATTTCTGAGATTGACAAGGAAAACTGCCGCAAACCATATTTTTTTTTCTATATCTTGACAAATTGCACATTTTACTATCTATTTTTTCACTACAATGATAAAAAGAATTTGGCGATCGCCTCACAATGACAAATTACTGCACAATTACACAAAGATTTCCGAGATTGACAAGCCAAATTGACGTAACCCCTAAATTTTTTTTCCATATCTTGACAAATTGCACATCTTACTATCCATTTTTTCATTGCAATGATAAAAAGAATTTGGCGATCGCCTCACCCTGACAAATTACTGCACAATTACACAAAGATTTCCGAGATTGACAAGGAAAACTGCCGCAAACCATAAATTTTCTTTTCTGTAAGTTGACAAAATACACATTTTGTGAAGCGAACTCAACTAAACTTGCACACCTTCAATTTCCTCATCAGATAACTCATACAAATCCCTTAATTTCGCCAACTTTTCCTCATCAGGTTCCCAAAAACCCCGTCCATTTGCTTCCAACATTCTCCCGACAATATTGCGAAAAGCTTCAGGATTTGCTTCACGTAGTTTTGCCGCCATTTCTGCATCAAAAGCATAAGTTTCTGCGGCTTGGTCATAAACCCAACTATCAGTAAAATTAACCGTACCTCCCCACCCTATTAAAGCAGTCAGACGTTGAGAAATTTCGTAAGCCCCACCCGAACCTTGATTCGCCATTGCTTGCGCCCACTTGGGATTTAAAAGTTTGGTACGATACTCTAATCTCAGCAAATCTGTTAACTTTCTTGGTGTCGTATCTTTGGAGAAACTCTCCACAAAATCAGCATTTACTTGCTTACCGCTTTGCTTCTCAGCAGCTTGTTTCAAAGCCCCCGTATTCGCATAATATTCTTGAATATCAGTCAAACCATATTCTACCGAATCAATCTCTTGAATTACGCGATCGCACCCTTTTAGTAACTGATTTAACACTTCCGGACGCGCCTCTCCCTTATCCTTACGTCCATAGCTGTAAGAATTTCGTTGTTTCCAAGTATCAGCCAACTCCTCACCAGACTCCCAATTACTATCGACGACGCGATCGTTTACCAACGAACCAAAATCACCAGCCGGATTAGAAAACAACCTCGCAGAAACATTTTCTACCCCCTCGGCTGACAAAGCCAAAGCGTGTTTGCGAATATAATTTTCCTCCACACTTTCATCAGCTTCCGCAGCCCGTCGAAATAAATCATCCAACAACTCAATAATATTCACAAAAGTATCGCGAAAAATCCCCGAAAGATTCGCCAAAACATCAATCCGAGGATGACCAACTTTCGCCAAATCTTGCAACTCATAACGAACAATTCTTCCCGTACCTTCCTTAACAGGTTCCGCCCCCACCAATTCTAACAAAATACCCAGCGACTCACCCTTAGTTTTAATCGCATCCAAACCCCACAACATTACCGCCACAGTCTCCGGAAACTTACCCATTTCTTCCACATTTTGCAAAATAATTTTCCGGGCAATTTCCCTACCCCTTTCATAAGCCGCAGGTGAAGGCATTCGATAAGGATCTAAAGCATGAATATTCCTTCCCGTCGGCAAAACCCCCACACCATCACGTAACAAATCTCCACCAGCCGCAGGTAAAATATACTCCCCATTTAAACCCCGCAAAAGATTCCTCAACTCATCAGTATTTTGCCCCAACAATTCAACAATTTGCTTCCTTTCTTCCGCTTCCTCTTCACTTAGCGTCTTAGCGTCTCTGCGCGAATTTTCCTCACCAAAATAAGCATCCAAATACGACTGTAAACCCGCCTCATCAGGAACTTCACCCAAACAATGTAAACCCGAAGAAAACAACCTTTGTTCAACTACCTGTAAATATTCATAAACCTTCACAAAATAATCATTAATTACCCGCTTACTAAACAACTTCGCATTCTCAACCGTAAAATTAATTCCCGACTTTCTTCCTTCCTCAAAAACACAATCCTTATTAATTCCCACATCAACAATTTTCTGACAAATTACCTCCTTCAGCGCATAATTTTTCTCCGGATCTTCCCGAAATTCCGCAATTAAATCTCGCAGTGTGAGTAACTCTTTATACAAACCCGCACGACCATAGGGCGGTACATTATGAGAAATTAACACCCCATAACCGCGACGTTTAGCCAACATCGACTCCGAAGGATTATTAGCAGCATAAATATACAAATTCGGGAGATTTCCTAACAAAATATCCGACCAAGAATAGCCAGTATTTCCTAACGGCGATCCAGGCAACCATTCTACAGTTCCGTGCATTCCAAAATGAACCACAGCATCAGCTTGAAAATCATTTTGTAGCCACTTATAAAAAGCAGCATATTGCGGGTGTGGTGTCAAGTCTTTTTCAAACATTAACCGCATCGGATCGCCAGCAATTCCCAGAGGAGGTTGTACCCCAATCCAAATATTTCCTAACTGAATCCCACCGATTTGAAACTCATCACCAAAAGTTTTTATCCCCGTTTTCGTCAAACTTTTCCATTGTTTTTCAATCCGACTTGTTAACAAATACCCCAACCATTTCTCCAAAGTCTCCACATTCACACTCACCTGTAAATCCAAGCAATTTTCTTGACTCTGCGCCTTGCTTTGCGTCTTTGCGTCTCTGCGCGAACTAAAATCCTCATCTGCGGCTTTTACCAAGCGAATAATTTCTTCCCCATCTGCTGGTAATTCCCCGACATCATAACCTGCTGCTTGCAAATTTTGGAGAAAATTAAGCAAACTTTTCGGGACATTTAATAAAGCTGCGGTTCCGGTTGCGCCGTAGCCGGGAGGAAAGTTATACAAAATTACCGCTATTTTGCGATCTTTTGGGGCAGTTTCTCGTAATTTAATCCAAGCTTTAACTCTGCCAATTAAACGTTGAACTCGTTCAGGGATGAGATAAATTTCTTCACCGACTAAACCGCCGAGAGGAACAACATCAATTGCGCCATCTAATTCCGGTAACGCATAAAGAACAACACTTTGCAAGCCACCGATGCCTTGTCTCGTCCAAGAATGAATATCTTGAATTAATAAAGGTGCAGCAACAAAATAAGGAACATTTTTAGCAGCAAGAATACGTTTGGCGACGGCTACTTGTCGCCCTGCTTCCATTGAACCCGCAGGTCCACCAACTAACGGAAAACCTATGGTAGAAACGATCGCGTTAACTGCTACTGCTTCGGGTGAGAGAGAAAGGATTTCTTTGTTTCCTTGTTCTCTTTGTTCAGTTTCGTAAGCGGTTGTTATCCAGTCGCGGACGGCAACATGACCTTCGACACCATTTATGAATATTGGTAAGGGAATTAATCCGGCGTTTTCAAAGTAGCGAATTAGTTGGGGAATGTAAGATTGTTTGGTAATAACGTGCTTGCGATAAAGTAAGATCCCAATCACGGGTTTGATTTCTGGGATAATCTGATTATCTGTAGTTGGTTGAGATGAATTTATTTGTTGTTGATACCAGTCGAGATATTGTTTAGGTGAGGTGAAATAGCCGTCAGAGTCGGGATGAAGTAAACCCATGTTGGGGGTTTCAAAAATTTCTGGGATTGAGTCTACTTTCAAGTTTAAATATTTTGACGCGATCGCCCAAAACATAGCGGCGACATTTTCGATTCCCCCTGCGTTCCAATAGCCGTAAATTATTAGCCAGTTACGCAAGTCTTGGACTTTCTTTGCGGGAATGTATTTGAGAAGTTTGGGTCCAGTTTTGAGAAAGCTGAGATAGCCTGCGAGTTTGTCTTCTTCGCGAGAGTTACTGAATTTACTCAGGATAAATTTTACAGGTTTGGGCATTCCTTTGGGTTGATCGCCGATCGCGAATTTTCCCAATTGAGTGAGACTCATTAATTCGAGGGCTGACTCGAAAACGAGACGGATAGGGATGTGTTGTACTCTTGCGCGTAACCAGATAACTTGGTCGTAGTCGAAGATGAGACTCGCGAAGAAAACATCGGCTTGTTGTAGGGCTGTGGCGATTATTTCTGGGTTGGTGGCTAAGACGCGATCGCTAAATACTGCGATTTCTAGTTGTTCGCATTGAGATTTAGCTAGTTCTGCTGCTTTGCGGTATAAGTCGGTGTTAAATGATTCAAATCCGGCGATCGCGACGATGCGTTTCATACCCTAATTCTACCAACTTGCTTTTGTGTTTATATTTTACGATAATTATGCAATTTTTTCCTCGCGCCAAGACGCAAAGACGCTAAGGAAGAACGCTAAGAGTTTTTTGTGGCTGAAATAGTTATAAGTAGTGGCAAAAATTTAGCTTTGAGATTTTAAATTAAGCTAAACTTAAGCAAATTACTCTCGCGATCGCGTAATCCCCATCAGAAATGTTGCCGTTTGCTAATAACTGCTGTCAAAATGCAAATTAATTAGGAAAATAGAATAAAATAAGAGGTTTGTCACCCAAGGGAGTTATAGCGACTGTGGTTGTAGAAATCGCCAAAACTGACTACGAAACGAAAACTCAAGCAATAGCAAAAGAATTAATTGCAGCGACGCGACAAAAGCGTTCTCTTTTTGCCCAAGTACGCGACCAGATGCGCTGGGATGATAAGCTGTTAGCCTGGGCAATGGCTAACCCTGGTTTACGGGTACAATTATTTCGCTTTATTGATTGTTTGCCCGCTTTACAAAGTAAAGCAGAAGTGGCGCGTCATTTGCAAGAATATATGTCTGCTGAAGCGGTGGAATTACCTGCGGCTTTGAAGGGAATTCTGAATTTTACTGAACCAAATTCGCCACCAGCCCAATTAGCAGCAACAACAGTTTCAAAAGCGGTAGAAACTCTTGCTTTTAAATACATTGCTGGAGAAAACATTCAGCAGGTAATTAAAACGATCGAACGTTTGCGAAAAGACAAAATGGCTTTCACGATTGACTTGTTAGGTGAAGCTGTAATTACGGAAACTGAAGCCGAAGCTTATTTAGAAAAATATCTGGAATTACTCAGTGAACTTACCGCAGCTTCTCAGAATTGGTCAACTATTCCGGAAATAGATTTGGCGGCTGGGGAAGAGTTACCAAAGGTACAAGTATCAGTAAAATTAACCGCATTTTATTCACAATTTGACCCTTTAGATCCGGAAGGAAGTAAACAGAAAGTTTGCGATCGCATTCGGATCTTGTTACGTCGGGCTGAGGAATTAGGGGCGGCGATTCACTTCGATATGGAACAATATCGATATAAAGATTTGACGCTGGCAATTCTCAAAGAGTTGTTAATGGAAGCTGAGTTTCGAGATCGTACCGATTTGGGTGTAACAATTCAAGCTTATTTACGCGATTCCGAACAAGATTTACAAGGGATAATTGACTGGGCGAAAGAACGCGGAAATCCGGTAACAGTACGTTTAGTAAAAGGGGCGTATTGGGATCAAGAAACGATTACTTCAATTCAAAATCATTGGGAACAACCAGTATTCAACGAAAAAGCAGCCACCGATGCTAACTTTGAAAAGTTGACCCAAATGATGTTAGAAAATCACGAATATATTTATTCTGCCATTGGTTCGCATAACGTGCGATCGCAGGCAAGGGCAATGGCGATCGCCGAAACTTTAAATATTCCTCAACGGATGTTTGAAATGCAAGTTCTTTACGGAATGGGCGATCAGTTGGCGAAAGCCTTAGTCAAACAAGGATATCGGGTTCGAGTTTACTCTCCTTATGGGAAAGTTTTGCCGGGAATGGCTTATTTAATTCGTCGTTTGTTGGAAAATACCGCCAACAGTTCTTTCTTACGGCAAAATTTAGAAGAACGTCCCATCGAAGAGTTAATTTCACCGCCAGTTGTGACAGGGGAAACCGAGTTACCCGTAGCCAACAAACAGTTTGCCAATGCAGCCGATACTGACTATGCAAATCGTCAACAACGAGAAGCAGCCCAACAAGCTTTGCAAAAAGTTCGTAGTCTTTTAGGGAAAACTTATCTACCTTTAATTAACGGACAATATGTAGAAACTGAAACAAGTTTAGACTCGGTAAATCCGGCTAATCCGAGTGAAATAATCGGTACAGTCGGACAAATTTCTGTCGAACAAGCCGAAACCGCTTTAGCAGCAGCCAAAGCAGCCTTTCCCGCTTGGAGTAAAACCCCAGCCAAAGAGAGGGCGGCTATTTTACGCAAAGCAGCCGACATTATGGAAGATCGTCGTCATGAATTATCTGCTTGGATCTGTTTAGAAGTAGGAAAAATTGTATCTCAAGCTGACCCCGAAGTTTCCGAAGCGATTGATTTTTGTCGCTATTACGCTGATGAAATCGAAAGACTCGACGCTGGTTATAACTACGATATTCCCGGCGAAACGAACCGCTATTTTTATCAACCACGGGGAATTGCTGTGGTAATTTCGCCCTGGAATTTCCCAATGGCGATCGCAACAGGCATGGCTGTGGCAGCATTAGTTACAGGTAATTGTACCCTCCTCAAACCTGCGGCACCATCTTCAATTATTGCGGCGAAAATTACTGAAATTCTCGTCGAAGCCGGAATTCCCCCAGGCGTGTTTCAATATGTCCCCGGAAAAGGTTCCACTGTCGGCAATTATATGGTGAAACATCCTGATGTCCATTTAATCGCCTTTACAGGTTCCCAAGAAGTCGGGTGTCAAATTTACGCTGATGCTGCGATTTTACAACCCGGACAAAAACATCTCAAACGAGTCATCGCCGAAATGGGTGGGAAGAATGCCATTATTATCGACGAAAGTAGCGACCTCGACCAAGCTGTCGCGGGTGTCGTCGCTTCGGCGTTTGGCTATTCGGGACAAAAATGTTCTGCTTGTTCGCGAGTCGTGGTGATGGAACCAGTTTACGACAGCTTTGTCGAAAGGCTTGTTTCAGCCACGAAATCTCTCAATATTGGCGCAGCCGATGATTATAGTACCACCGTCGGTCCGGTGGTTGATGGTAGCGCCCAAAAGCGCATTCAAGAATATATTGAGAAAGGGCGTAACGAAGCCAAAGTTGCGTTAGAAATGCCTATCCCTGAAACTGGATACTTTGTCTCACCCACAATTTTTACCGAAGTTGACCCCAATGCGGCGATCGCCCAAGAAGAAATTTTTGGTCCGGTGGTGGCTGTTATCCGCGTGAAGAGTTTTGACGACGCTTTAGCAGTGGCTAACGGCACAAATTACGCCCTTACTGGTGGTTTATATTCGCGAACTCCATCCCACATCGACCAAGCTACGAGGGAGTTTGAAGTGGGGAACTTGTATATTAATCGTACAATTACGGGGGCGATCGTCTCTCGTCAACCTTTCGGTGGTTTCAAACTTTCTGGAGTTGGTTCTAAAGCCGGAGGACCTGATTATTTGCTACAATTCCTCGAACCTCGCGCAGTTACAGAGAATATTCAACGTCAAGGTTTTGCCCCAATTGAAGGTGTAGAATAGGCAATTCAGTTACCAGTTATCAGTTACCAGTTACCAGTTATCAGTTACCAGTGAACAGTGAATAGTTATCAATTTATCTTCTAATTCCTCCTAAGTCTCCCTCGTCTTCCCCCTCTCCCTTTCCTTTACCTGTGACTCCTAAACTTATGAGTAATTTAGAAATTAAAGTTGTTTCTTATCCTGAAGCGTCAGAACCGATTAGAATAATTCGGACAAAGGTATTTCAGGAGGAACAAAAAGTTGACCCAAAACTAGAGTTTGACGGTAAAGATGAATTTTGCCAACATTTATTAGCTTATTTCGCTGGTGAAGTGGTTGGAACGGCGCGAATTAGATATCTAAATAATTCTCAAGCTAAACTTGAAAGGTTAGCAGTTTTGCCGTTTGCAAGAAGAAAGGGTTTCGGTAAAAAATTAATGGAAAAAGCTTTGGATATTCTGGCGGAAAATGGGTATCAAGTGGTGGAAGTTAATGCACAAGTTTATGTGCAAAATTTATATAGCAAATTAGGTTTTGAAACAGTTGGAGAAAAATTTTTAGAAGCTGGTATGCCTCATCTGAAGATGATTAAAAAGATTGAGAACTAAAATAAATAATTTTAATTTAAGTTTCTAGACAAAAAAAGATAAATTAGTTTTTGATGTTGACAAAATAAAATAAAGGTAGTAGAAAATAAACAAAGGTTGATGAAACAAGTTTTACTTTAATTTAATAATAAGAGTGTTGCAGCGCTGCTTAGGAACAAAGTTAACAACTCTGATTTCAACTTAACAAAACTAGCGCTAAACGGCTGAATAAAAAATAGATAAAAGCTTGACAAAGTGAGGAGAAAGTGGTAAAAGGTGAAAAGAATAGACCGACTCAAAAATTTTAGCAGCAAAAGTTTTAGTGAGCTAATCGCGCCGAAAAAATCAACGAAAAATTTACCGAAAAAGACGAAAACGCTTACACAGAAACAGAGTTTCCTAATTTTAGCAGTAATTTGGTTATTGGGAGCAATTGGCGATCGCCTTTGGTTTATACTCGATCATGCACCTCCCAGTTGGGATCAAGCTGACTATCTCAACGGTGCAATGAATTACTGGCAAGCGTTACAATCTCCTCAATGGTTTAATGGAGAATGGTGGCACAATTTTTGGCTACTTTCCTCGAAAATACCTCCCTTAACTTACATCGCTACCAGTCCCTTTTTCCACTTTTTCGGAGTTAGCGCCGATACAGCTACTTTATTATTATTAGTTTATAGTGCAATTCTTTTGCTTTCTATTTATGGT
>JAWQFW010000044.1:0-26339 GCA_035968095.1 Oscillatoria sp. PMC 1068.18 | reverse complement strand
GTATGGTCAGTTTTGGAAATTACCAACAGACATCTTACCAACCATTTACTCTTCCAATTCTTCCAATTCCTCCAATTCCTCCAATTCCTCCAATTCCTCCCAGTCCCCAATCCCTAATCCCCAGTCCCCAATCCCCAGTCACCAATCCCCTATGGAGACATTAACCGCATAATTTCCGGGTTGTAGAGACGGAGATAGTTCCAGTAATTAGCAAAAACTGATTCCACATAGCCTTTAGTTTCCGGGAAAGGAATTTGTTCGATAAAGCGATCGGTGTCGGAGAAACTGTATTGTTGTAACCAACTAGCAACATTGCCCGGACCTGCATTATAAGAAGCGATCGCTAACATGGAATTGTTATTGTATTGCTCATGAACAAAATCCAAATAAGTAGAACCCAAAAGAATATTATCGGAAGGGTCAGTCAAGGAATATTCTTCTAAATCGATTCGGTTTGCCACATCTTCTGCGGTACTGGGTAAAACCTGCATCAAACCCACTGCACCAGCACCAGAAGTAATCTCTTTTTCAAATCGAGACTCTTGGCGAATTAAAGAAGTAACCAGTAAAGGATTAATTTCTCGTTCTTTAGACCATTTAATAATTAGCTCATTATAGGGAAAGGGAAATAAAGCTTGCCAGTATTCAGGAGTTTCGCGTAATTGCTGCCATTCTGCTTGTTCTTCAGGAGCTTCTCGCAGTTTTAAACTCCAAACTTTGTCAATCGCTTGGATATTTTTTCCTTCGGTTAACAAGATTAACCCTTGGGTAAATTGCTCGTTAACACTGAGTTGCTCTTTCCCACCGACTTCAGCTTGAAACAGAGTTTGAGCATCTTCGTCTTGTCCAAGTTGAAACAATTCTTTAAACAAATCTGAACCTGCGGGTGGGCGAGGGCGAAAATCTGGTTTCGCAACTTCCGGAATCAGGTTCCGTACTGTGTCAAAGTCACCAACATCCCAACCTAAATATACTGCCGATCGCCAAGCATAATAAGACTGAGGATGCTGTTCGATAACATATTCAAAAGCTTTTTGAGCGTCTTCGGTTCGTTCTAGCTGTTGCGCCCATTTCCCAACCCAGAAACCTGCTTTTGGGGCGAGATCGCTGTCCGGGTTGTTCGTGGGGATTGGACCTGCCCATTCCCAAGCTGCAAGGATATCTCCGGAATTAGCGCTTTCTTTGGCTAATTTCCAGCGATACTCGGCGGCTGCTTCGGATTTAGGATATTTACTGAGCAGTAATTGACGAGTTTCGGCTGCTTGTTGAGGATCGTTGAGGAGTTCAGTTTTAGCAACCAAAGCTTCCGGGGCGCGATCGCTAAAGTTTTCGATAATTTGGTCAAAATACTGTACCGCTTCCTTCGGTTCAGACAAACTCGCTAAATGGAATAAGCCTTGAGCCGTATCGTCAGCATCAGGATATTCAGCGATTAATTGACGATAAGCACTCTTCGCCAAATCTTTTTTATTTTGGATGTGGTAGCCTCTAGCGACGCGGTAAGCATTTTCCGCATTGGGAGTTGCTTCTTTATAAGTTTCTGCGGCTCGACCATATTCTTGTTGTTCCCAATAAGTATCGGCGATCGCTTCCCAGTCTGAGGGTGCTAATTCCCCTGCGTATTTATCAATTAAACGAGCGCGAATTGCGGCAATACCTTCTGCTTGGGGTGCATTTTTGATTAAAGAGATCATCAACTGCGGTTGATTGGGATCTTCCGCTAGACTTTGAAGCATAATCTCGATTGTACGAGGATGAGTCGGAAAATCGGCGATCGCGGCTTGCCAAGATTCAGAGTCAGTTTGTCCCAAGACATACAAGGCTTCGGGTACTACTGGTGATTCTGGATAATCGTCGATAACTTTTTTGAAGTTAGCTTCAGCTTTACCTGTATCTCCAGTTAATTGATAAGCTACTGCTCGTTTCCAAGCAATTTGGGGAGCGAGAGTCGGATATTCTTTTTCTAAACCCTTTAACCATTTCAGCGCTTCTTCCCCGCGTTCTTGTGCAATAAGATCGGTTGCGAGCAAATAACGAGCGCGACTGCGATCGAGAGATTTTTTCCCGGTGGCGATCGCTTCTAAACTTGAAGCTCGTGCTGTTGCTGACTGGGATACTAGCTGTAGTACCTCGGATTCTTCATCTGGTTGTTGTTCTACCAAGGTGGTTTTCGGTGTAGACTCACCATCACCACCAAGATAGCGTTCCCATAAGCCAGTCCATCTCAACGCTAAAGTGGTAGCCCCTAGTAGTGCGGCTAGCAATAAGCCTAAACTTAGTGCTAGCGGAATTTTTTTCTTCGTTCGTTCCTTAAGCATTGCCCTTTATTTGCCCAATACTAGCCATGATATCTTTAATCCTGCCTTAGCCTAACAAGTTAATTTCAACTCAATTTAAGGATTAGGAACTGAGGATGGAAAACAGCAGCCTAAAAAATTTGACCGCGAGCAAGAGCAACCACCCCCGATTTGAACTCTCCTGATTTTAGGGAGGTGGAGCGAATCCTCTTGGTGCGAATTAACAAAACTTTTCTGGCGAACATCAACGCCAAGCAACGCTCCTGGAGTCTTGTCGTGAAAAACTCCTCGCGCAAAGCTGGGTCGGAATGAGTAAAATTAAAGACTAATCTAATATCTGATGGTAAAATACAGGCGTTAATTAATAAAGCAGCAAGTTCAGAACCAAAAATCAGCTTGAGGCAGTAGTGAAAAAATTTTTCCTAACTGATTAAATTAAATGTTAATAGATATATAAAGATAATAACTAATGTCCAAAGCAGAATCAGCGAGAGTCGAGAGGCTCCAACTTCTACTCCTAACACTTTAGCTACACTAGCTCAAGATTACAAAAGGGATCGAGAGTTTTCAAGCTCTCTCTTTTGTTAAATGCCAAAAGTTAGCTTGCTCAAAGCTAACTTAAAAGATAAATTAATCAGTTTGCGATGCTCTGGGGAAGCGAACCGTGCGAATTCCGCTCGATTATTACAGAATTATAGGCGTACCAATTCAGGCAAGTGACGAGCAAATCGCTCAGGCGTATCAAGATCGGACTCGCCAACTGCCTCGTCGAGAGTACAGTGATGCGGCGATCGCTGCTCGTAAAGAACTACTCGAAAGTGCTTTCTCGGTTTTGTCTGACTCAGAAAGGCGCTCGACGTACGATGCGAAGTTTTTTGCGAAAAATCCCGAATCGGGGCAAGGAGTTGCTCGTGGAGTCACGGAAACGCAACCACAAGTGGCACTTCCTTTGGTCAAAGCTGATGGCGAAGAGGTGGAGATCGATCCTCGCACACCTTGGATTGAAATTAACTCGGAACAATTTGTCGGCGCTCTGCTGATGCTGCAAGAATTAGGTGAGTACGAGTTGGTTCTGAAACTGGGACATCGCTATCTTGATGAGCGGAATGCGGCGATTAGTGTTGATAAAGGTTTGTTGGGAGAGCCTCAGTTAGTTCGAGCCGATATTGTTTTAACTCTGGCTCTGGCTTGTTTGGAGTTGGGTAGGGAACAGTGGCAGCAAGGTCATTATGAAAATGCTGCTGTTTCGGGACAAACTGGTCAAGAGTTACTCCTTCATGAGGGTTTGTTTCCTTCGGTACGTGGAGAAATTCAAGCGGATCTTTATAAGTTACGACCTTACCGGATTTTGGAGTTACTCGCACTGGGTGTGAAGAAAATTCGGGCTAGACGTAAAGGTTTGCAGCTTTTACGGGAAATGTTGGCGGAAAGGGGAGGTATAGATGGTACGGGTGAAGATCAATCGGGTTTGAGTATTGATGATTTTCTCCGTTTTATTCAGCAGCTACGCAGCTATTTGACGGCGGCTGAACAGCAGGAGTTGTTTGAAGCCGAAGCGCGACGACCTTCGGCGGTGGCAACTTATTTGGCGGTGTATTCGCTGTTGGGACGGGGCTTTGCGGAGCGAGATCCTGGACTGATTTTAAGGGCGAAGGAAATGCTGATGCGTTTGGGCAAACGCCAGGATGTACATTTGGAACAGGCTGTCTGTGCTTTGCTTTTGGGTCAGACGGAAGAGGCTACTCGCGCTTTGGAGTTGAGCCAGGAATATGAACCTTTGGCTTTTATTCGGGAACATTCCCAAGGTGCGCCAGATTTGTTACCTGGGTTGTGTTTGTATGGGGAGCGTTGGCTGCAAACTGAGGTTTTTCCTCATTTTCGCGATTTAGCGAATAATCAGGTTTCTTTGAAAGATTATTTTGCCGATCAACAGGTGCAGGGTTTTTTGGAGGAATTACCTGGAGATACGGGTAATGAGAATCAGTGGTCGGTTGAGGAACAAACCAGTGTGGGTGTGGTGAGTCCGAGTGGTGCTAGGAATGGGCAAAGTTCTCAGTCTTCGGTTTCGATTGAGGGAGGGCGAGGCAGGGAAGGGCGATCGCGTCTGGGTGCGCCGACGGTGGGAATTTCAGGTACGGGAGCAACGACAACGGGTGCGAGTTCGACTTTGACGGCGCTGAGTAACTCGGAGGGTGGTGCTGTGCCGACTACTCCTCGTGGTTATGGTGCTGGGGTTTCGACTTTGGCTGGTGGTGCGGGAAGTGCTGAAAGGTCGTCGCAGTTGGTTGCTGGTACTGATGAGGTAGTCGGTGCAAGTGGCGATCGCGTCCGGGGTCGTCGTTCAATTCCTGCTGGCGATCGCTCTGGCAGTTTGCCAATGAATTCTGCGCTGACACCAGGATTAATTGAGTCAACTTCTAATGGTAATGGCTCTGCTTCGGTGGAGCGTCGTTCTGCTGCTAAATCTTCTTCTCAATTGGCACGTTTGTTGTTAGTTGGTGCCGGGATACTCTTGGGGTTGCTGTTACTGATTTGGGGTTCTTTTAAGCTGGTACAAAGCCTTTTTAGCCAAGATACTCCTACTTTGGAGGAACCTCAACCTGTAGTGACTTTGAGCGAGCCTCCTGTGGAAATTCCGGAGTCTGAACCTGAGTTGGTCGCTCCTTCGGGAGCTTTAACTGAGGCAACTGGGGAACAAGCGATTCGGACTTGGTTTGCAGCGAAAGCGGCGGCGCTTGGTCCGGAACATCAAGTCGATCGCTTGAACGAAATTTTAGCCGAGCCGTTGTTATCTAAATGGCGCAAAACGGCTCAAGCTTTGCAGCGTAGTGATGCTTATCGCTTTTATGGACATGAACTGACGATCGAATCGGTGACGGAAAATCCTCAAAATCCTGACCAAGGAACGGTGGAGGCAGTTGTGAGAGAGGTTGCTAAGTCTTATCGCCAAGGTGAACTGAATTCGGGCGATTCTTATGATGAAAATTTGCGGGTTCGCTATAATTTGGTGCGTGAAAATGGTCAGTGGCAGATTAAAGGTACTGAATTACTGAAATCGAAAAATTGAGTAGGGGGCGATCGCAATTAGCGCGATCGTCGATAGACTCAGCAGCAACAGAAAGAATTCAATTGAACTGCTCACTCTATACCTGATTTTTTAAGAAAAATTTTTCAGCAGGGATTGTTGATGTTCCCTGCTTCTGCAATCTCTACTAGAAAGTTTAGGATCTAGAATTAAACCAAGAATTTTAGTAGAGTTTATCTTCTTGATGAGTTTCGATTGTGCAATCCGAACGAGGATATGCAACACAAGTGAGAATGAATCCTTTTTCCATTTGATCGTCATCCAAGAAAGACTGATCGGACTGATCGACTTCACCTTCTACCAATTTACCAGCACAGGTGGAACAAGCACCAGCGCGGCAGGAATAGGGTAAATCCAGACCTTGTTCTTCTGCAACGTCAAGGATGTACTCATCATCAGGTACTTCGATGGTGGTGTCAAGACCTTCAGCTTCGCAAACTAATTTTACGTTATAAGTTGGCATTTGTTTCTTTCCTGTCGTTAAGGAATTGTGTTTTTCTCTTTTCCAGCCCGAATCAGCTTTTTGCTTGGGGCTTCATTTTCGATACTACGAGAAAAATACCTACTCAGAACACAGCATTAGCAATGAGATTCTTAATCAAAATGTGATATAAGCAATTTTTATCAATTAATTCCCGCATAAGTAGAAGCAAAAACTGAAAAATGTATTCTCTGTAACATAGCTACAGCAATTCTTTCAGGTAAACTATGCTTAGATAATACTTGGCGTAAACTACCTATCAATTAGCATTAGTTATAATTATAGTTGTAAATGATGATTTGTACTTACAGAGGCGTTTTTCGTCAATTATCTGACCAAACTGTCACCCAAATCTAGAGATATTTCTCTGTTTGAGCGATAAACGTGACGAAAATGGAGAGTTTAACCTGGATTAAGCGCTCAAGCTAAGTGTTAACATCTCTGGCTAACTAACCCGATTCACCTTTGGCTGTACCCGAAAGTCAGCCCGAAGAGAGATGGGTTTAGGCTTACTGTTTGACCTCAATTGTGAGTTCGATCACTTACAAAAGTGAGATTTTTCACCGCTATTTCGGTTTTTAGTCATCGATAAATGTAGATAAATAGAAGATATTAGTAATATCGAAGTTCGCAAGGGGGAACGCGAAAAATGATTGAGAGATTAATTCTAGCTAGTACAGTTACTTTATCACTTTACTTATTCTTGCAACTGGGTGGAAAACCCACTACTCCGACTCAAATCGGAGAAAATTTGCAACAATCTCCTGCTCAAAGTGTAAGCTATCTCATTAATCAAAATCAAAGATAGTGATGAGGATAAGTAAAAATTTGTCGCAGATTAATCAATATTTAGCACAAATTTGTCTGGTTTACCCCTTCGTACAATCTCTAGCCAATTATATCTGGCGCGATCGCCAAGGCAAAACGCGATCCCGTCAGATATTTTTTTTGAGGAAGAAGCTGTCTGAGATGAGAGGAAAGGCGATCGCCTTTTTGGTCGAGTGGCGATCGCTGCTAGATTAGCTTCAAGTTCAAAATTTGATCTCAGGTAGGTAATGTCTACCTTACCTACTTATCGAAAAGAAAAAACTCCTTCAATTTCAAACGGTTTCGTTACAAATCCACCTCCGATTATTTGACCAACGTCTACGTGCAAGTGATATCCACTACTCCAACCAGAATTACCTACTAATCCAATCAAATCGCCTGCATTGACTTTCTGACCTACTTTTAAATCAACTTGGGAATTAAAATTTTGCTGCAAGTGTAGATATCGGGAGAAATATCCGTTTTCATGTTCAATCACAACTTTATTTGTGTTCGCGTTATTGGCTTTACCTCCTCCTGTATCTGGATGTTGTTGTACGATATCTACCACTGTTCCCGAAAGCATTGCAAATACAGGCTTACCACGATCTTGGTCGCCCGCTATACTAAGGTCTATAGCGTAGGTTCCTCCGTGACTATAAGTACCACCAGGGTATTGGGTTATTTTCCATCCATCTTGTCCAATTGGAACTCCAATGGGAGATTTGAAGCCTCGTAAAGGATTAGAAACTTCAGGATTATCATGGAGAAAATTCTTTTCTTTCCAAGACAACTCGAAATTAGCATCGCCGCTACCTTCATAAAGATAAGCGACAACCATGAAATCTTCACCTGAATCTTCAGGAACATTAAACTCGTACTTTTGACTCTCTCCATACACTTCTTGCCAAGCTAAACTACCATTTTGTAAAGCTGCTGAAGGTGTAACGTGTAACCACTCATCCGGTTCGTTAATTGGTCGAACTAAAATACGGAATTTGTCATCTCCTCGCGCTTCAAATTCGTAAGTTTCGCCCGGATTAAGTTTAGCTTCCGTGAATGTTTTCAAGACAAAATTATCGTGGGGAAGCAAAGGATTGTTATTCGGAGAATTCGTTCCCCAATCAACCGTTAGTCCATTCTCATTCTTGTCTGTACCGTCTAAATTGAATTTAGCAACAAAATTAGGATAAACTTCGCCACCTTCTTTAGTTGCATAAACTATTCCCGGAGTTATTTCTCCATCTACTTGTTCATCCCAGTGGAATATTTCTGCATTCCAACCATTGCTATTCTCATCGCGAAGATCCAAAACCTCGTCATTTTCATACAGTTGGATATTTCGGAACGAACTATTAGCTGCAAGATCACCTTCATCTTGGTCGTTAGCAAAAACTAAATATTCGTGATATCCAGTTAAGTACATTCCCACGGGAATTTCGTAAGTTTTCCAATCGGAACCAGAGTAATCATCGAAGACGTTATTCTCCCAGATTTGCGTACCGAAAAGTTTAAACAGTTTGCCAGATTCATCAGTAATGTCCTCGTTATTGTCGAAGCCAATTCCTTGTAATTCGCCTTCAAAGCTGCTTTGGTAATCGAACTTTAAGACAGAATTGAATTTGAGGTCATAGCCAATCGGAATTTGTTTCCAAGTGTTACCAGTTAAAGTTAGGGTTGAACCACCGTCGCTAACCTCAAGTGAACCAACTTCGTCTTGGGTACCAAAGGGATCTAATTTGTGTATTTCGAGGTTGCCGTCAACGGTTACTTCTAGTAAGGGGAAGTCTTCAAAAATAGCAACTCCCAGCAAACCATCACCTACAGAAATTCCTTTACCCTCTCGGTAAGCGGCAGCTTGTTCGCCATTCCAAACGATGTAACCATTCTCAAACTGTTGCCTGTAAAAGCCATTGTCATCGATGTAAACTTCTTCGGTTGCATTTCCTAGCCAAGGGTTCTGCTTGTAAAGTGGTAAGATAGGATCTTTAACAGGAAAACCAGGCTCTATGGAAATCTGTTGGTAAATTTTGTTGTTGTTTGGATTAGTTTCAGCAACTTCACTCAGGTCATCTATAATCGCACCAATGTAGTAAGTTTCTTGATCACTCCAAAACTGATCGTTAGCATCTGGTAAAGTTAGTTGCTGGGTGATAGTTTTAGTCTGATCGCCTTCTAAAGAAAGCACAAACTCAGAATCTAACAGATGATCTGTGTCTGTGATATTACTATCTGTTGAAAGGTAGAAACTGACGCGGAAATCACTAGCATTACTAGATTCAGTGTTTGCTAATTGCAAGTTAACATTAAAACTGTCACCTGCACTTAAATTTCCTGAAGTAATGCTCAAGTTATCGCCTACTAAGTCCACTCTCGGTAGATCTACTTTATAAGCAGTTGGAGTGTCACCACTAGTAATAAAGTTCATTATTAGTTGATAAGGGTCTACTTCTTGACTTCCTTTACTAACTGTTAAGGTATAGTTTCCCTTGTTCAAATAACCAGCATCAACGTAAAGTAATTCCTTCTCTACAAATTGTGTGAGTTGTGCGGGTACATTGACACCATTACCAGTTAATACTGCACTACCATTAAGTGCATCAAATGAGAACTGAAGTCGCCTGGTATCATCCAAAGTAAAATGATACTCATCCGTGGGATTCTCGGAATTCAGCCAGCCTTTATATTCAGTCCTTCCAGTTAGAGGATCGGTATAGAAAGGACTTGTCACAGTTTGAACTGCCCTTTCTGATGGCGTTAGCACCCCTTCTCCGTCCCAACTTATCGGAATGAGAAATTCGGTCGGATTATAAGTTTCGCCTGTCATTTGCTGCGCTAGAGCGATCGCCGCTTCTAAATCTAACAACCCTGCACCTGTTTGTTCGTCCCATCCGGATGTCTGCAAATCTTGGGCTGTGGAGGTAAGCGCTTCAATGACTTGTCGGTAGCTTAAATCGGGGTTTGCAGCCCAAACTTGGGAGGCTGCACCTGTTACCTTCGCTGTAGCGACAGAGGTTCCTGCCATTGTTCCGAGGCGATCGCCAACTGTTGATAAAATTGGTGTATCTAAGGTTCCTCCTGGGGCTAATAAGCTCAATCCTAAACCATAGCTGGAATATGCGGCTCGTTCTAACCCATCAGCCGCACCGACGGTAATTAGATTATCAAACTCTTGAGAAGCTTGTCCCAAGACAGACATCACCTCACCGTCATTTCCCGCAGCGACGACGACTAATACTCCTTGCTGACGGGCTTTTCCGAGGGCGGCTCGTTCTGCTGGTGTTAGTTCGTAACGAGTGGTTATACTACCATTAGGGTTTTCTTGGGTGAGGTCGAGGCTAAGATTGACAATGCCATTTGTTTGTCCAGTTGCAGCGAAATAGTTGACAAATTCCTCTAAAGATGCTGCCCAATCGCCCGAACCAACTGCGCGTCCTACCCACAAAGGTGCATCGTCGTTGATACCATTAATACCCAGGTTATTATTCTGAGTTGCCCCAATCAAGCCTAAAACGTGGCTACCGTGATGGTTCCCTTCTCTACTACCAAGAAATGGGTTGTCATCATTGTCCACGAAATCGCTACCTGGGACAATCCGATTGTAATCCAAATCGGGATTATTGAACGCAAAACCTGTATCGATAACGCCGATTAGAGGTTGATTTTCCTGGGGAAACTCGTAAACTGGATTTGATTCCGACTCACGACTGGGATAAATTTCTACAGTGTCGATGTCGCGATATTCACCCAGATTAGCATTATTCTCTTCATTAGTTTCAACGACATCTCCACCAGAATCAACAATCATCCCCAGAGTATAAGTATTTCCGTCACTACTCAAGGTTTGGCGATCGGGTAAACTCAGATTAACACTTAATACCTCAGAAGTCGTCTTACCTGCCAAACTATCAATAGTATAAGTTCCTAACAGGTGAGAGTCCGAGGTAATTTTGCCATTTTCTGACAAATAGAAACTTACATCAAATTCTCGCGCATCTCCAGGACGTGAATTCTTAACTTGAAACTTCGCTTCAAATTCATCACCATAGTTTAATGGTTCTTCAAAGACATTGAAATAAACTCCTTCCAGGTCAATTTGAGGGTCAGAATATAACTGAGAAGTAGGAATAATTTCTTGGTTTTGCAATGCACTTGACCACAAAAGCTGGATATCGGAAAATCCCCAATTTTCATAATATTCCAGTTTCAGGTCATACAATTGTCCCGCTTCTAAGAAGATGTAGCCATCACTTTCTTGAGTAGGATGTTCTGTCCAGTCGTCAATAATTAAGGCTCCATCAACCCACAATTTCACTCCATCATCAGCAAATGTGGAAAACTTATAATAATCGGTGTAAAGTGGTTCTACTTGTCCCGTCCAACGGGCGCTGAAAGTGTTTGTTTCTATACTAGAATCAGGAGCATCTCGACCCCAATCAAAGTTGACAGTTTCATCAATTCGAGTAATTGCTAAATCGGTAAAATCAGTATTATCAAAATACTCTGCGGTTAAACCTTCACCTGTACCTGTTGCGGGTGATTCCGGTAAAATTGGATAAAGTTGAGCAGTAGGAACAACTTCTTTTAGTTGAGAAGCACTCGACCACAAAAGCTCAATATTTGAGTGAATTTTGTTTTCGTAATATTCGAGTTTAAGATCGTACAGTTCTCCTGCTTCTAAAGTAATTTGACCTCGGTCTTCTGTAGTGGGATGAACTGTCCAATTATCAATGAGTAATTCTCCATTTACCCACAAACGAACTCCATCATCTGAATTGGTATAAAAAGTGTAATTTTCGTCATAGCGAGGTTGCACTTTTCCTGACCAGCGTACGCTAAAAGTATCTTCAGCAATTTGGTTATCAGGAGAACCACGATCCCAGTCAAAGTTAACTGTTTCGTCGATGCGAGTCAAGACCGAATTTGTGAAGTTAGATTTGTCGAAGTATTCTCCAACTAATCCTTTTCCTTTACCAGGTGGGGTGGGTTGGGATACATTGTTGAAAAGTTTTTCAGTGGGAATAATTTGTTTTGCAATTGTCGGAGTTGACCAAGCTAAATTACTAACTGCACCACCTTTATTTTCGTAGTAATCTAGTCGCAGGTCGTATTTCTCTCCTGCTTCGAGTTCGATAATACCAGAATTTTCTGTGGGTGCATGGTCTGTCCAATTATCAACAATTAATTCACCATCAATCCACAAACGCACTCCATCGTCAGAGGTAGTATAAAATTTGTAGGTTTCTGTTGTTGGTGCTTCAATTTGTCCTGTCCAGCGTACACTAAAAGTATCTGCTGCGATGGTTTCGTCAGGAGAATTATTACCCCAATCAAAGTCAATGGTTTCGTCGCTACGAGTGAAAGCGAGATTTGTGAAATCACGATTATTGTAATATTCCCCTTTCAAACCGTTAACGATGGTATTTGAGTCAGTGAAAGGAATAGTTTCATTTATCCCTAACAACGAATCAAAGTTGGCTGAGGTTGAGTTAATTGGATTTTCGTTTTCTAGGGTAGGTTCTAATTCTAGCTTGAGAGATGTACCGACGCTAGCTTGATTGACTGGTAATTCTGGTAGGAGAGAGTTATTCAGAAATTCATCGCCTGGATTCAGGAAAGGGTTGAAATTGTCTTGTAGAAAAGAATTGGAGCTATCCATAATCGTTTCAGGTAAATAGGACATTGAGTATCTACTTACTCTTTTGTCTCTGAAGGTAGTTTTTTATGCGAAACCTCGTTTTTTGTTACATAAGTTTATTTTTTACTGAGTTTTTTCTATAAGAAACGGTGAGATGGTCTTAAAATACCAGCTAGTATGAAGTTAAGTTAAAAGTGCTTGACAAAAAAAAGTAGAGAAAGTAAAAAAGTATTCTAATTCGAGAAAATTGTCTGGCGATCGCTCAATGAATTGATTTTGAAGTTGCGATTTGCAAAAAAGGCGATCGCGTTAACTAGCTGTAATTATCATTCCAATGATAAGTATCCTCAGTCGAAGCAAGACAATTTCGCCGCAAGAACTAGCTTCAAATCTCATCTTTCCCTAAACTAATCACTTCAGCCACGCAGATAAATCTTTCTCAATCAACTTTTCCAACTGCAAAATATCGCTACGATAAATCTCAATCAATTGCTTTCTTTCCTCTGACGATAACTTAACTTTCTCAATATTTTTCTTAACTAAACCTTCCCTAATTTTGCGTCTAGTTTCCACAGGGAGAAAAATTTTCAGTACCCCTGCGGCAAAACTTCGCACCGGATTCTTTCTCGTCAATAACTGATTTACAGCTTGATTTTTCGGTAGTCCACCTTCTCTACCTTTTTTACTCATATTCGGAACAAAACTGTCATCAACTCCAACAAAACGAAACAAATCTTGCAGAAAAATTACTGGATCTTTACACAAATCCTCAAAAAGCAAAATCTTAATTTGCTTGCGATCGAATTTTTCAAAAAAAGGCAATAATTCTGAATAATAAAAGCCTCTTTTTACGTGCTGATTATGAGGAGAAATTAACCCTTTTAAATCTGGTTCTTCATTTCCATCGCGCACGTGCATTTGATAATCAGAAAAAGCCCGATTTGCTGGATCGCGCAAAATCGCAATTATTTTCACATTCGGGAGCATCTCGTGAATTAAACGAGCCGATTCTGGACAACTATAATAAGTAGTCGATATTTCGCCAATAACGCTGTTTTCCGGCGCATCTTTAAACAAACCTTGATAGTCTTCTAATTCCGTAATTGCCCCCCAGCGTTTATGATTGGAACGATTAGGTTCATTAATAAAAAAGAAAGTTTCTTTTTGGGGACAAATATAAAGTTGCGGATGCTGACTGAGATAATCATGTAAAGAGGTAGTCCCACATTTGCTACCACCAACAATTATAAAATCTGGTAATTTATTCACGTGCATATTTTTGTCAATCAATTATTATTTTTTTAATTTATTTTTGACTTTTCTTATAATTTGTTTCCAAGAGCTTTCTGGCTGTTTCGGAGGCATATCTTGCGGTGGATTAGGGTCGCCTAAATAACGGTAATGTTTCCAAATATCCCAATAGGGACAACCAGGTTCGATACGAATTCCTGCCCAGTGTAAATATTGTAATGGTTGATTAGTATTAGGATCGATTAAAATGTTTCCTTGTTGTTGAAAATGTTTACTTCCTGCCCAACTTCCGGGGGCTTTTCCTGGACGATTGACGATATTAAATCTGTTTTTGATTCGCTTAAGAATCATGTAATTAATAATCGGTTGGTCGGAGGTTTTTTGTGAGAAATCAAAGTATTCTGGATGGGCGGCACATTCAGCAAAAGTATCGTATAAATCTTGTTCAGAAAGTAAATTCTTTTTCGATGCCCAAAAACCACCGTTAAAAAGGTCTTTGAGTTCGTTTTCATTAATTACGTTGTCGGCAACTATTTTTTCGGTAAAAACGTTTTTAATACCGCCGCTATGTTGATAGTCGCAGCAGAGAAAGTCGTATTCAGAAAAGTAATTTAAATTGTCGATAATTTTCTCGAAAACAACAATATCGGTATCGATATAAAGAAATTCATCGAAGTCGCCAAACCAGCAAGCTTGCTTACGAAATTGATTGGGACGAGCAAAAAAATCTTTGCCGAAAATATCGTATAATTTTTGGGAGAGACGTTCGATAAACTCTAAATCTTCGTAAACTTTTACGCCGTAATCTTTCGCTAAAACTTGGGCGAGATTGTGATAGTTATCATCATAAGGGATAAGGACGATCGCGGTTTCGGAATCGTAGTGACGAATACTATTTAACAGCGCGATCGCGTTTTCGGTTACTTTATCGTTAGCAGTAATATAAATCCCGCGCTTCATGAGTTTCTCCTTAGCGAGTTAAACCTAATTTTTTCAGTAATTTTGTCTTTAAACTGGGTGGTTGCTTATAGGGTACTGGTTTACCTTGAAATTGAGGGCGTTTTTCTGGTTCATGGAGATAGCGATAATGTAAGAAAATATCTCGATAGGGAAAATCAAGATTTTCTCCTGCACAAACTCTTTGAAATAATTGGGAAGAAACGCCGATGTAGTGTATATAAGTTAAACGTTTACCACGATCGTAAAGAATGTTTTCTTCTGCTTGAAAATGAGGTGAAGTTACGCAACAACCTGTTTTTTCCTCAGTTGGTAATTCAAGGGAAAAATTATAAATTGATGCGCCCGAACGCATCATTAAATAATTAATTAAACTTTGGTCAACAGACATTGGATAAAGAATTTCTGCTTCTCCAGATTTGAGTTGCTCGATTAACCAGTTTCTTTTTTCAGCCGGAAAGAAATATTTTTTACTAGCGAATAATCCAGAGCAAAAAATTTCTGTGGTTAATCTTTCCGAGGAAAATACCTCTGTTAGTTTTGGAGAATCAACAGTATAAATATGGCTTAAATCTTTATACTGAAAGTCGTAAACGACACAATCATGAGTGGCTAATTTGTCGAAGAATTTCTCGACAGATGACATTAATAAAGTATCAGCATCCATGTAAAGAAAGCGATCGAAAGGAGCATCAAAAGCGCAATAACGGCGATGAGTTCCAAAACGATGATAGCCACTACTGCCCGCTTTTTGCCAAATTTGACGGGCGGTAGGATGGGTGTCCCAAGCTGATTTAGCAAAGTTATCCCAACGCTGCATTGATTCGCGATCGCTAAAAAGTGTGACATTCGGACGACGAGCAATTTCAGCAGCAATTAACTCGGTATTGTCATCGTAGGGATAGACACAAATTGGCGTGTCTTTGCCCATAATTGTCTCAATGCTGTTAAATAAAGCAATCAATTGGTCGGAGACGCGATCGTTGCCGAGGGTACAAATACCATCCATAAATTTTGCATCTTAACTCGATAGATTCTCGTAAACAAAATTTGGCTTGCCGATCAGTGTTTTTCCACAAAATCTGCTAACCAAGCAAGTAAATTTAATTTGTGGAGAATAATTTGTCTAGCTTCCGCGATCGCGTCCTTCGCTTCGTGCCAAGCATCAGGATTTGCGGTCACTTCTTTAATATAAGCTAAACCTTTTTCATCTTGACTGGGCAAGCGCAAAAAACTTCCTGGTGGTAACAATTTATCTGCCCCCGAACCACCATAATAAATTGGTAGACACCAGCAGAGCAAAGCATCCCAAAGTTTTTCGCTGACATATAAGTCATTTTCAGCATAATTTTCGATCGCCAGATTATAGTAGTAAGGAGCCATTGCGTGCCATTTATTACTGACAGTTCCGTGTCCTTGCGCCCAGTCTGGCAAATTTCGCCCGTAAACGTCAAAATCTAAGTTACTTTCTCGTAACATTCGTAAAAATGCTAAACGCTGACGATGATTTTTGGTGCGAGAAATCCCGGATGTAATCCAGGAACAAAGTTTCTCTTTCGCTGGGGGTTCCATGTCGTTTAGTTCGCGAAAAGAGTTACCCACATACCAAATCGCGGGCATATAATCGGGTTGAGGGGCAAATTCGTCGGGACCGGAGACATAGCCGCAATATTCAGTTGCGCGATCGTAGTTAGTTTGAGTTTTCGTCACAACTTCGGGCAAAGGTGGCTCTCGCAGTAAATAAATTATCCGCTCTTTCGGGATTTCCCGCAACAAAGATGGGATTTTTACTTCAGGTTGAGTTACTTTTTGTTTCAAGCGCGAAAGTAAAGAACCTTGGGGCTTTTTTATCTGATGAAAATCAAATTGATATAAAAGCAAAAAATCTGGCTTTGCCGCATTTGCCAGGATTTGCATATTTTTCCAGACTCCAAAAGGTTGCGGGGTTTGCTTCCACAACCAGTCACTATATTCGACACCTTTGTAGGTAGTAACCATTCCGACAATTTTTTTGCTCATAGAATTTTTTACCTGTCTTCACATATATTTTTCCCCCTCAAATAGTTTAACTAACATCGGGCAAGAAATAATCTCTGTGACTTGGCTGTTGAGAAAGTTATCTTTACTTTAAGTTTCAATAGCAAATTCTTCGGGGTCAATACCGTGATTTAGCCAACGAATAGCTTCACGCGCTGAGTTGAGATTTGGTGGTACTCTCAGGAAGTAAATATCATCTGTTTCTTTACTATTTAAAATCCTAAAAGCTTCTTCTACATCTGAAGTTTTGGCTACTTCACATAAAGCTTGAATTGTGCGATCGCGCTCCTCTTCTCCCATTTCTATCTCCTCTTTTAAGAAATAACAATTAACTCAAACTAAAGGTAAAAGAATTTCAAATTCTGTCCCAATTCCCGGTTGCGATCGCAGCTTTATTTCTCCTCCGTGTTTAGCGGTTACAATTTGATAACTGACTGCTAAACTTGTCTCTTTTGCGGCTCGTTTTTTCACGGAAAATGTCTCGCGAATTTCTCGTTGAGTCTTTTGCGACATTCCGGGTCCGTTGTCGGTAATAAGGATGGAAACCCAGCGCTCAACGCTAATTTTAGTATGTTTTGGATCGGCAAACCAGACTTGAGTGGTTATTTCGATGCGCGGCTTTTCATTAGCTGTCTTTTGTCTTTCTCTTCCATATTCTTGACCGAGTTTTTGACTAACAGCTTCGTTAAGTAATGCGTCAACTGCATTCGTGATAATATTCATGAAAACTTGCGATATTTCGCCAATATAACAAGTTACTGGCGGCAAATGACCGTAGTTTTTAGCTATTTCAATTTCGCTTTTGAGGCGATTTTTTAAGAGTAAAATAATTCCGTCTAAACAAGAGTTAATATCTGCTGGTTTGGGATAAACTTCGTCAATATGACAAAAGTTTTGTAAACTAACTGATAACTTTTTCAAGCGTTCTGCACCAGTGGTAATACTTTTAACTGCTCTTGGTAAATCTTGCTGTAAAAAATCTAGTTCAATTTCTTCTTTGAGTTGCTCAATTTCTGGGTGAGTTTCCTGATCAATAGTTTCATAAGTAGCCAATAATTCTAACAAGGCTTCTGTATAAGTGGAAACGTAAGTTAAGTTACCCCAAATAAAGCCTACTGGGTCTAAGATTTCGTGTGCAATCCCATCAACTAAACGTCCTAAACTTGCCATTTTTTCAGTTTGAATCATGCGCGCTTGGGTGCGTTCATAACGTACTTGAGTTTCGATGCCGCGAATTTGCCATGAAGCAAGATTTAACTGCTGAAAGTCCAAAAGTCGGTAAACTGAGGCTTCTATTTGTACGACAATGGGTTCTGATTGCAAAAGTGGCGATCGCCGCAATGCTTGTTGCGCTGCTGTTAAAATTGGCGTATCCCCAGGTAAAATCAAGGTTTCTTGACGATTGTAGCTGTGGAGAACTTCTAACGGATGCTGCAAAAATAATTCTCTTCCGTGGGGTAACAGCAAAAGTTCCAGGAATTGTCGTCGCGAAATTATCCCAGCATATTCTCCCTCTTCTGTCAAGATCGCTCCTGGTAACGAAGGATCTTTTTGCAAAATTCTGGCTACTTCTATCCCCAAGCAAGTCAATTCGGCGCGAAAATCGTATAAAGGCAATTCTTGGAGAGTAGAATCTAAACTCAGGTCGCGATCGCTTCCCAGTGATAAATAAGGAGATGGAATTTCAGAACTAAAGTTCCGCACAAGATGTCCTGACAAATGAAACGACACGAGATGCCCTATCAATATAATTAATTATTTTGCTCCTAAAAGCAAGCAACTATTTACAAAATTTACAAATTGTTGAAAGAAAGAAAACTGCAAAAATCAGTAAGACTTTTACAGTTTTCTTAGACCGGAAATTATTTATTTTTTCCAACCCAAAGGTGGTTCTATCTCTTCTGTTGTGTCTCGGTCAAGATTAGAACCAGATTTACTCACTATTTGCACCGTCGTTGCGCGAATACCTTCGTCATCTTGCAACGCTGAAAATTGTACCCCAGTACCTATTTCGATGCGCTCAAAATCATTATTAATTACACTATTGCGATGAAAGAAAACTTCTTCTTGACCAGATAAAGGCTGAAGAAAACCGTAATCTTGTTCAGGAAATAACTTCGTAACCACGGCTTCCATTTCTTGTTCCGGATGATATTTAACATCGCCACGTTGCTTTTCAGTTAATTCTTTTAACTGGCGACGTGCTGCTTCAAAAGCATCGCGAATCACTGCATCTACAGGCTCATATTGTTTACCTGCATCGGGATTTTTATCAACAGCTAATTCGTGTCCTGGGGGAACAGTCATATCAATTCTTACCCGAAAAGGAGAACCGCTTTTTGGATGATCGTGAACTTTTTCAACAATCACTCGACAGCTATTCATGTAGTTACAAACTTGTTCGAGTTTGCTTACTTTTTGTTGAATTAAAGATTCAAGTGAATCTGATTTGTTTATCCCGCGATAAGAAACCTCTAAAGGTATTTTCATGAAAAAATTAATTCCTCCTAGCGATAATTTTCAGCTAATACTACTTCGTTAACTAGAATTTAGCTACGCAATTTAGGCAAAATTACTCTTAGTCCTCGGAAAGCTTGATTTCGAGGACTTCCTTGAGATAAATATTTGTCTTGCGTACAATTCCGTCAAAGATAGAGAAGCTTTCGCAGCCACAATTAACTCGATAACTACTTCATCGACTATACTAGCAAGAAGATTGTGCCAAAAATTCTCTCCAAATACAGACTTTCTCTCTCTTTAATTGTAGAAATTAGCGCTCCGAGATGTCACAATTGTAATTTAGATAGAATTGACGACTTGAAACTGAACTTAATTAATAATTTAGGAAGAAATAAATTTATTTCCAATGAAAAATGAGCTTGCTAAACTACGTGCTTTGACTGAAATTGATGTTCAAGCTAATTGGCTTTATTCTGAGTTAGAAATTAGCGAAAATTTGTGGGAAATTAATTTAGCTGATTGGCAGCTTGCAGAACAAAATGAAAAGGGTTATCTTACTTGGGATGCTGGACAAAAAGTGCGTTGGTTCGGACAAAAATTTGTGATTCCAGAACATTTACAAAATTATCCTTTGACTGGATTAAGTTTGCGTCTGGTATTGACTTGGTGGGCGGAGTATGTTCAAGTTTTTGTTGATGGTAAGTTAGTCCAAGAAGGAGATTTGTGGGAGTCTTCGGTAAGAATTTTACTTGCAGAGTCGGTAACTCCTGGTACAGAGTTTTTAGTAACTTTACGTTTGGTTAGTCCGGGACACGATATTGGTGCTTTAATGCGGTCTAAATGTGTTTATGAAGCTGAGTATTTAGCTGATTGTCTCGACCCAGGTTTTGTGGCTGATGAGTTGACTGTTTTGCAGAAGTATTTGACTGCTTTTGAACCAGAAAAGTTAGCTATTTTCACAAAAGAATTAACGAGAATTCCTTGGGATGCTGTCTCGAATAAAGCTGAGTTTGATGCTTCTTTGGCTACTCTTCGCCAAAATTTACAACCTTTAGCTACTAATATTAAACAACGCACGATAAAAATGCTTACTCATGCTCATCTTGATATGGCTTGGCTATGGGAAGTTAAGGAAACTTGGGAGGTTGCACAACGAACTTTTGCTTCGGTTTTAGGGTTACAAAAGGATTTTTCTGGGCTTACTTTTGGTCATAGTACGCCAGCTTTGTATGCTTGGATTGAAGAAAATTGTCCAGATTTGTTTGAGCAAATTCGCGAAGTTGTTGAAGCGAAACGTTGGGAAATCTTGGGGGGAATGTGGGTAGAACCGGATGTTAATTTAGTGAGTGGAGAGTCAATTGTTCGTCAATTATTTTATGGACAATTATATTTTCAAGAAAAATTTGGCGAATTTACTCAGGTTGCTTGGCTACCAGATAGTTTTGGTTTTTCTTGGCAATTACCACAAATTTTTAAGCAATGTGGAATTGAATATTTTGTGACGGGAAAACTCCATTGGAATGATACTACGAAGTTTCCTTATGGTGCTTTTTGGTGGGTGTCTCCGGATGGGACAAAAATTTTGACTTTGATGTCTCCTCCTAATTTAACTGGGGTGATGGATACTAATCCGCAACCAATGACTGATTATGGGATTTTTTGGGAACAACAAACTAATTTTCAGTCTGCTTTTTGGCTTCCTGGTGTGGGCGATCGCGGCGGTGGTCCTTCTCGTGATATGCTCGAAGTGCAGGAACGTTTCTCAACTTCTCCTTTTCTCCCTCGCTTGGAGTTTACGACTGCGACTGAATATTTACAGCAGTTGCTTGCAACGACAAAAAAAGAGACGCACAATTGTACGTCTGTTACAACTACCAACCATCAACTTCCTGTCTGGAACGATGAATTATATCTTGAGTTCCATCGAGGTTGTTATACTACTCATGCTGACCAAAAGTTGTTCAATCGTCGTTGCGAAGATTTATTGTATCAAGCCGAGTTGTTTTCTTCTGTTGCTGCCCTAATCGATCGAGAGATAGTCTATATGGCGACATCTTTTCCTATTATAAATAATAGCACCAAAGCGGCGTTTTTACAAGAGGTA
Organism: Oscillatoria sp. PMC 1068.18; assembly: GCA_035968095.1. Classification (GTDB taxonomy): domain Bacteria; phylum Cyanobacteriota; class Cyanobacteriia; order Cyanobacteriales; family SIO1D9; genus IIICB1. Next base: position 5,222 of record JAWQFW010000044.1, on the reverse strand, counting down.
AAAGAGAAAATTACCTCAGCTTGGAAACAGGTTTTATTCAATCAATTTCACGATATTTTACCGGGAACATCGATTCCGGAGGTATTTGTGGAAGCGAATCAAGGATGGCGAGAAGTTGAAGCGGTGGCAACAGAAATTTTGACTGATTCTTTAAATTATCTGGCTTCGCAAATTCAGTTACCATCCCCACCTCAACTAGAGGCACGACCAATAATTATTTTTAATCCTTTAAACTGGGAGCGAAATCCAGTGGTTTCTCTTAGTTTACCTCCGGGTAGGTGGGAGGTTTACGATTTAGGGGGAGAAAAGTTAGCTTCTCAGTTGACTTCTAACCAACAACTTTTGTTTGTCGCGAAGGATATTCCTTCGATTGGTTATCGTGTTTTTTGGTTGTGTGAAGATGGGGAATTGGTGACTGGTGATTGGGGGCTGGAGACTGGGGAAGAATATGTTTTGGAAAATGATTATTTGCGAGTGGTAGTTAATTCGGAAACGGGTGATTTGAGCAGTGTTTATGACAAAATTAATTCTCGCGAAGTGCTGAGTGGTGCGGGAAATCAATTGCAAGGATTTGGCGATCGCGGACAATATTGGGATGCGTGGAATATTGACCCGAATTACGAACAACATCCTTTACCCCCCACAACGCTAAAATCAATTCAGTGGCGCGATCGCGGAAAGATCCGACAGCGTTTACAAGTCATCCGCACTTTAGGTGACTCGGAATTTTGCCAAGATTATCTTTTAGAAGTTAATTCGCCAATCCTAAAAATCGCTACAACCGTTGACTGGCGGGAAACTCACGTTTTAGTTAAAGCGGCTTTTCCTCTCAACCTCGAAAGTGACTATGTTAGCTACGAAATACCTTGCGCGACAATTAAACGCCCGACAAAACCCCAAACACCTGCGGAAAAAGCGAAATGGGAAGTTCCGGCACTGCACTGGGCAGATTTAAGCGACGATAATTATGGAGTGAGTTTGCTCAATGACTGTAAGTATGGCTACGACAGTAAACCCAATCAACTACGTTTAACCTTACTGCGAAGTTCAACTTGGCCCAATCCCGAAAGCGATCGCGGTATCCATCATTTTACCTACGCCCTCTACCCTCACGCAAATTCTTGGCAGTCAGCCCAAACAGTCCGCAAAGGCTACGAATTAAATTTACCAGTAAAAGTCTTACTTTGGGAGCAAATCAATCCTGGAGAAAACACCCAAACCAGCTTACCTGCGGTTGCTACACTCTTAGACTTATCTGCCGAAAACTTAATTTTAATGGCGTTAAAACCCGCAGCAGACGACTCCGAAGACTTGATTTTGCGCTGCTACGAATGTCACGGAGAAACCGCCGAGTTAGCTTTGAAGGGAGAATTAGAATTGGCGAGATCCTCTCAAGTCGATTTCTTAGAACGACCATTAACTTTTATTAACGAAAACTCTTTTGCGCTTCGCCCTTGGCAAATTGCAAATTTTGTAGTAAGAAAGAAAAAAGCTTAATTGTTGCGCGATTGAGCAAAGCCCAGTACCACCAGGGGATCTCGCGCAACCAAAAACAAAGCTTAATCTTCGTGATCTTCAAAAGGATCGCTCAACTCAGTAGAAGGTGGGCCAAAAGCGGTATAAATAGAAAACGCTGTCACCCCAATTACCACGACTGCAATGCCTATGCTAAGAACTGTTGCTGGTTCCATAAAATAAATCTAATTATGAGTGCTATTCTATTATAATATTACGAAAAGTTGCAAAAAATAACTTAGATTCATCATTGGTGACTTATGGCACAACGCACACGGTTGGGAGAAATTCTTAAGCCCCTAAACTCCGAATATGGTAAAGTCGTTCCTGGTTGGGGAACTACACCCTTAATGGGAGTTTTTATGTTATTGTTCTTCGTTTTTCTGTTGATCATTCTCCAAATTTATAACTCTTCTTTGCTGCTGAACAGCTTTGATACAGACTGGAGAAGCTTAGGTTTATAGACTCCCAACTTTGATAACAAGCAAAACAAATTAAAAACATCCCGGCGCGTCCGGGTTTTTTTGCAGTTCTATACTAAAGAAGTGACCCTAAAAAAATCGCTTTTTTAGCAGTAAAAGTAATCTAGGAAATCTGATGAACTTTTTTGGTATTGGTTTGCCAGAAATGGCAGTAATTTTCGTAATCGCCCTTTTAATTTTTGGACCGAAAAAACTACCAGAAATTGGGCGTAGCTTAGGTAAAGCAATTCGTGGATTTCAAGAGGCTTCCCGCGAATTTCAGGACGAATTTCAACGGGAAGCCCAACAAATAGAAGAATCGGTAAAAATGAACGCACAACTAGAACAAGCAAAAGAACCGCAAACCGTAGCCACTGCTGAGGAATCAGAAAAGGCTACTCCTAATGTCTCAGAGCAAAGTTAATCATTTTTGGGTTGGCTTTTGTTCTAAGGAGTTGGGTTAAATTTATAGCCAACTTTTCTAACTGTTTCAATCCAAATTGGACTAGACGGATCTGGTTCAATTTTTTTGCGAATTTGACCAATGTGAACATCAACTACTCGTTGATCGCCAACATAATCATATTCCCAGACTTCTTGAATCAGTTCCGAACGACTCCAAACTTTACCGGGACTACTAGCTAAAAATAGTAGTAAGTCAAATTCCAGCGCAGTTAAAGAAACTAAATCTTCATGAATCTTTACTTCTCGACTTTCTTGGTCAATAACGAGATCGCCATAAACCAAAATTGGGCGTTCTGAAGGTGTTATAGTGCGCTTACGTCTTAAAATCGCCCCAACACGATATTCTAGTTCTTGCAGATCAAAAGGCTTAGTGAGATAATCATCGGCTCCTTTTGAAAAACCTTGGATTTTATCAGCCGAATCAGTACGAGAAGTCAACATTAAAACAAATACATCAGTACGGCTTTGCATTCGTTCACACAAAGTGTAACCGTTGACATCTGGTAAATTGACATCCAAAATTACTAAATCTGGATGAAATTTATCAAATGCGGCTAAAGCAGTTTTCCCGTCAACAGCAGATTCAATTTGATAGCTTTTCTGAGCGAGAAAGCGTACGATCAGATTCCGGATTGCTGGGTCATCATCTACAACTAAAATTTTGGCAGGTGCCATAGCAATATTTCTGAGTAGAACTAAATATTACGATCTGGGCGCAGGGTTGCGAAACACACGATCTGTATAGTGCATTTTAGACAATTATGGACGTAGATTTGAATTCAATCTTGCCCAGGAAACTTCTTTTGAATTAGTTAGCTCTGAAGTCATAACATAATTTATGCTAATCATCAAGGTAAAAGTCATAACTGTTAAACTAATAACTGACTTGATTCCAAAATTATATTTTAAGGATATGCGATCGCGGTGGAATTCTTTGGGGATAGAGACGCTAAACTAACAACAATGGGAGGTATTGATTAAACTAAGGAATGTAAATTAATGTTAAAGGCTGTGAAACCACCAAGCGTACTTAATTATGCCAAATGCAACAGCACTGTTACCAGTTTAAAGTTTATAGACACCACCAAAAATGGCAACAGCGAAGGAGGTAATCGATGAGCGACGAACAAAATCCTTATCAAAAGCTTGGGGTATCTGAAGATGCTTCCTTTGAAGCGATCCAAGAAGCGAAAAATCGCTTAACTCAACAGCACAGTAACGAGCCTAAGCTCAAAGAAAGCATCGAGACAGCCTATGATGCGATTATTATGGATCGGCTCAAACAGCGTCAGCAAGGGAAAATTAAGGTTCCGGAGCGAATTCGTTTTCCTGAAAAGCTTACCCCAACTCCACCGAAATTTACACCACCTAATCTGAGTAATTCTCCTGGGTGGCTGCAACAATTGTGGGATACGCCCTCAAAAGCCGATCTGCTTTGGTCAGCAGCAGTATATGCGATTTTAGGCGGTTTAACCCTGTTTTCTGACCCTGGTAATCAGTCAATGTTATCGTTGACGATCGCCCTCGGTTTTGGTGCTTGTATTTATTTTTTGAACCGCAAGGAGCAAAAGTTTGGTCGTTCAGTTTTACTGAGTTTGGCTGGTTTACTGATTGGGATCTGTTTGGGAACTTTACTTGCTAGTTTGCTTTCCCAGCAGCTACTCGGAATCGGTTTATCGGTTGAGGAGTTGACAACGCTGCTAACTTTGTTGTTCTTTTGGCTAATTTCGAGCTTTCTACGTTAAGGGGAAGGGTGCTAATTTAGCTGATGAAATAGCGATCGCTCTCTGACTCGATCTACGGCTTCACTGAGGTTGTTGACAATTAAGTTTGGCTGGTATTTTTCTAGTTGAGCGCGAGAACGAATCCCGCACAATACACCAATTACTTTGATTCCGTGAGTTTGCGCGGCGATCATGTCGGCTTCGGTATCTCCTACCATCCACACTTCTTCGGCTGGGGGTAACTCCCCTAAAGCTTTTTCCATTAAAAGCGTTTTGTCACTGACATCGGTGGTTTTTGGATAATCTGAGGCTAAAGCGTAGCAGCGATCGCTAGGAAAAAATCTTCTGAGATTATAACGCTCAAAGGCGATTTCAATTTCTCCGAAGCGACGCATGGTTAAGACAACTAGGTCGATTCCTAATGATTGTACTTTTTCCAAGGCAGTTACCGCTCCGGGAGATAATTTATCGTGGACGAGAAAGGGTAAATTATGGATAATTTCCCGTCGCATCCGAGCGAATTTTTGCCCTTGCTCGAAATCTAATCCCGACATTTGAGCGATTTGTACCTCTGGTATACGCGATCGCTTTAATTGCCAAAATTCCTCTTTCGCTAGTTTCCTGACCGTTTGTGAGCTTCTTCTCGTCTCCTCCAAGCATAATTGATACACGCAATAATAGCGCTCCGATACGTCCATGATCGGACCGTCAAAATCTGTAATTAATCTCAGCATTCTTCTCTCTCAAGCAAGTTTAATTGTTAATTTTAATCACAAATATCAAGTAAGATGACATTTTGTGTTAATCACCTATTATGATAGCCAAACTATGTTTAAAAAAGGTAGACTTAATAATTAGTATTTAGTCGTGGGTAGTCACCAATCCCCAAAAGAGGAGTGTGGGAAGTGTGGGAGGTGTGGGAGGTGTTGGGAGTATTACGAATTAGCGTTACGGTACGCTACGCCGACAAGAGTGGTAAATTCGATTAACATCAATTCCTCCAATTCCCCCAATTCCTCCAATTCCTCCAATTCCCCCAATTCCCAATCCCCAATCC
>JAWQFW010000043.1:0-26434 GCA_035968095.1 Oscillatoria sp. PMC 1068.18 | reverse complement strand
CTTTTAACTGCTTTTCTGCACGATTTAGAATTTCTCCTATTTCATCGGCAGCAATATCTGAACGATCTGACTTAGAATAGATTGTGACAAGTATTACTTCTATGTCGGTTTTCAGGTAGTAAATAACTCGGTAGCCACCGCTTTTGCCTTTTTGGACATCACTATTTCTCACTCTAACTTTAAAAATGGTGTAATCCATATTAGGAATTTTATCTCCTGGAAGTTCACCAATTTCAAGTTGGTCAATAATCGGTTGAATATCATCTCGAATACGACGATAGCGTTTGGATAGTCGTCGGACTTCCTTGGCAAAGCGGTCAGTAAAACTAACTTGAACAGAGCGATTATTCGACATCTAAGCCTTCCCAAAGTTGTGAGACGGGTCGAGTTTTGTCTGTGAGTGCTTGTTGCCAGCCTTCTTGTAATCCTTCAACAATTGTTTCTGCGGGATCGTCATCAATTTCTTCTTCTTCAGAGACAAGAATAATAACACGGACACGATTGGGGTAGGCTAGTGAAAGGGGTTGATCCAGGATGAGTTGTCCGTTTTCGGTAAGAGTAGCGTTGGTTTCAATGGCTTTCATAGTTCAGGTTTCGTAGTTAGATTCTTGACAATTTTTTTTCTATTTCATATAACCAGTTGTCGAGACGTTGTCTTTTAGTCTCTAGATAAAATCTGTAGCATTTTATTTTCCATTTTAGCTCACTTCTCTCATTCACTTATTCGTGGCTTTTTTCTCTCCAATAACGCAGCAAAATCCCATGATTGGGGCTAAAGAAAAAAGCGAGGAAAAAGAAAGCAAAAATTACTAAAACGATCGCTGCTCCCGATGGTAAATCTAAATAATAACTTAAGTACATTCCGCTCACGCTACCCAAAACACCAATTATTGAACCTAACAACATCATTTGGTGTAATTCTTTGACTAATAAATAAGCTGTGCTAGCTGGAGCTATTAATAACGAGATTACCATCAAAACACCTACGGTTTGCATACTCGCAATAATTGTTAGGGTTACACTACCAATTAAGCAAAAATAAATTAAATTTACTGGTAAGCCAAAAGCTTGAGCGCCAAGAGGGTCAAAAGTATAATAAAGTAATTCTCGGTAAAAAATTTTGACTAAAACCAAAATCATGACTGTGGCGATCGCGGTTTTAATCAAGTCGGCGGGGGTAACGCCTAAAATGTCACCGAATAAGATCGAATTTAGGTCAATTGTGTTAGTTCGCAATAGTTTAATCAGCATTACTCCTAATGCTAAAAAGCCAGACAAGACTACTGCCATTGCTGCGTCTACATTGACAGGAGATTGAGAGCGAATCCAAGCTACAATTAACGCACTTGAGGTTCCGGCAATAAATGCTCCTAATTCGAGACTAATTCCTAAAAAAAAGGCAATTGATAGTCCTGGTAAGACGGCGTGGGAAATAACGTTACCTAGCAAACTCAGGCGTTCTACTACTAAATAACTACCAACTACGGCACAAAGTATACCTAATAAAATGGAAATTATTAAGGCATTGCGCATGAATTCAAAAGTAACAATTGGTTCAATTAGCCAATTCATTTTTTCTTGGGGATTAGGGATTGGGGATTAGGGATTGGGGACTGGTGATTGGGGATTGGGGATTGGGGACTGGTAAAATTGATAAGGAGAATAAGAACAATTTGGCGATAACTGATAACTGGTAAATGCGGGTACGTGATTATGCGGAGACTAAACTGAGGTCGTGACCGTAGGCTTTTTGAAAATTGGTTCTGGTTAAGACTTCTTGGGGAGAACCAACGGCAATTAATTGTTTGTTTAATAATAATAATTGGTCGTAGTAAGTTAAAGTTTCTCCTAAGTCGTGGCTGACAACTAAGATAATTTTATTTTCGGCTTTAAGTTCTTGAAAAATAGTGAGAATAAGCTCTTTGGTTTTGATATCAACTCCGTTAAAAGGTTCGTCAAAAAAGAATATTTCTGCTTGTTGGGCTAAGGAACGTGCTAAAAATACTCGTTGTTGTTGTCCTCCGGAAAGTTGTCCAATTTGGCGATCGCGCAACTCCCACATATTTACTCGCTTGAGTGCGTCTTTGACAATTTCTTGCGATTGACGCGAAGGCTTTTTCCACCATTTTTGGTGTCGGGTTCGCGCTAGCATGACGACGTTCTCGACGGAAATCGGATAATTCCAGTCAATTTGCGATCGCTGCGGTACATAAGCTACTTTTGCTAATTGATTAGCAAAACTTTCCCCGTTATACTTGACATATCGGCTTGTATGTGGTAAAAAACATAGCATCGCTTTGAGCAAAGTAGTTTTCCCGGCTCCGTTGGGACCGACTAAACCAATTAATTGTCCGGGTTTTATGGTAAAGTTTACATTCTCAAGGGCGCAAGTGCCTCGATATTTGACTGTAAGGTTACGGATTTCGAGCATATTCGCGCGATCGCTCCTTTGATGACTAGCGTAATCGATGAAATTCACTTTCTCTATTTTTAACGAAAATGATTCTCACTCGCAAAGCAAAAAGTTATAGAATGATAATCATTCTATAATAAATTTGACTCGGATTGAGAAAATGGAGCAGTGGAAAAAAATTAGTTGCGGAGGATTAACGCTACTCACGATTGCTTTTGCGGGATGTAATCGCGTGGAGATAGCAAGCGGGGAAACAGAGAAACCGCAAGTAGTAGCAACGACAAGCTTACTTTGCGACTTAACCGCAGAAATAGCCCAAGACACAGTAACCTTGAAGTGTTTAATCGAACCAGGAGCAAATCCACACAGCTACGAACCGACTCCAGGCGATCGCGCAGCGATCGAACAAGCTGAAATAGTTTTCTATGGTGGTTATCAGTTAGAACCAAAAATTATTGCTTTAGTTGAGTTAAGAAAAAGTCAAAAAATCGCCGTTTACGAACAAGCTGTACCCAATCCCTTGCTAGGAGAACATCACGAACATCATCACGGAGAACACAATCACGAAGAACACAATCACGAAGAACACAATCATGAAGAAGAAGCAGTAAATACCGAAGAAGAACTTGTTAGCGATCCTCATGTATGGCACGATGCCGAAAATGGGATTAAAATAGTTCAGAGTATCGCCGAAAACTTAGAAAATATCGCCCCAGAAAACGCCCAACTTTATCAAGAAAACGCCGAAAAACTCACCGAGAGACTAACTGAAATCGACACTTGGATTAGCGACCAAATCGCTACAATTCCCATGCAGCAGCGCAAACTCGTTACCACTCACGACGCATTTGGATATTATGCTCAAGCTTACGGTTTAGAAGTCGAACCCATCCAAGGAATTTCTTCCGAAACCAAACCAAGCGCAGCCAGATTAAAAGAAATTGTCGGAACCGTAAAAGAAGCGAAAGTACCGACAATTTTTGCTGAAGTGACCACTAATCCTAGCGTACTAGAAACAATCTCTAGAGAAGCAAACGTGAACATTTCTCAACAACCTTTGTATACTACGGGACCGGGAAGCGAAGGAAGCGAAGTGGAAACCTATGCAGAAATGCTAATTGCGAATACTCGTGCGATCGTTGAAGGATTAGGAGGTGAATATACTCCTCTTAAGTAGAAACAATTCTGCGCGCGAATTGCTCAAAACCTTGGTAGTGCGAGGATTTTGCTCATTAGAGGTATTGAATCAAGCAATTTAGAATCGTTTGCGCTACGCGATCGCAATTTGATTTTGCTACACTACCTGAAATTCTGTAGAGAGGTTGCATGCAACCTCTCTACAAAGTCGGTATCGGTAGCATTCATTTAAAAAAATGGTATGTAATACAAACTTCTCATTGCGGAAACCAACCCTCTGGTGGTAGTGTTTTCCAGCACCGTATTCGTGGTAAAACTTACTACAATAATATCAAGTCAGGCGATTTCGCTCCTTTACATCTTCTGAGCAAATAGTCGGATGAGAATCATGACAATAACTTTGTGTTACTCGAAAATCGAGGTAATGGTGAATTAAATCTTAATCCTCTTACCTTTAATTTGAGGATTGTTAATTATTAACTTAACTATATTGGTTCACAAAAAGAGCAACTTGTCAATAGCTTAAAGATAATTTTTCATTTTGATAACAACAAAAAAACCTAACTAAATCAAGAAAAAGAGGTCAAAACAAAATGCAACCAACAAATCCAAATCAATTTACGGAAAAAGCCTGGGAAGCAATTGTGCGCACTCCAGAGATTGCCAAACAAAATCGCAATCAACAAATCGAAAGCGAACATTTAATGAAATCTCTTCTGGAACAAGAAGGATTAGCAACCAGTATTTTGAATAAAGCAGGTGCAAGCGTCCAAAAATGGCGCGATCGCACTGAGGAATTCCTCAATCGTCAGCCGAAAGTGGCGAATACTAACGGTTCGGTGTATTTAGGGAAAAGTTTAGATACTTTATTAGACCGCGCTGACGGTTATCGTCAAGAATTTGGCGACGAATATATTTCTGTGGAACACTTTGTTTTAGGTTATGCAAAAGATGACCGTTTTGGGAAACAATTGTTTCAAGAATTTGGTTTAACAGAAAACAAACTCAAGGAAATTATTAAAGAAATTAGAGGAAGTCAGAAGGTGACAGATCAAAATCCCGAAGGTAAATACGAATCTCTAGAAAAATACGGTCGCGATTTAACTCAATTAGCAAAAGAAGGTAAACTAGATCCGGTCATTGGACGCGACGAAGAAATTCGCCGGACGATTCAAATTCTCTCGCGGAGAACGAAGAATAATCCAGTTTTGATCGGCGAACCTGGAGTAGGAAAAACCGCAATTGTCGAAGGATTAGCACAACGAATTGTCAGTCGTGATGTGCCAGAATCGTTACGCGATCGCGCTTTAATCGCCCTTGATATGGGTGCGTTAATTGCTGGTGCAAAATATCGCGGTGAGTTTGAAGAACGTTTGAAAGCGGTTCTCAAGGAAGTTACCGACTCAGGAGGAAATATCATCATGTTTATTGATGAAATTCACACCGTTGTCGGTGCTGGTGCAACCCAAGGTGCAATGGATGCGGGTAACTTACTTAAACCTATGTTAGCTCGTGGCGAACTGCGTTGTATTGGGGCGACGACTTTGGATGAATATCGCAAGTATATCGAAAAAGATGCGGCTTTGGAACGTCGTTTCCAAGAAGTTTACGTCGGTGAACCCAACGTCGAAGATACAATCTCGATTTTGCGCGGTTTGAAAGAACGTTACGAAGTTCACCACGGTGTCAAGATTGCGGATAATTCCTTAGTTGCAGCCGCAGTGTTGTCAAATCGATATATTAGCGATCGCTTTCTTCCTGATAAAGCAATCGACTTGGTAGACGAATCCGCAGCTAGATTGAAAATGGAGATTACCTCCAAACCCGAAGAACTTGACGAAATTGACCGGAAAATTCTTCAGTTAGAAATGGAACGTCTTTCTTTGCAAAAAGAACACGATCGCGCTTCCCAAGAAAGGTTATTAAGACTCGAAAAAGAATTAGCCGACCTCAAGGAACAACAAAGCCAGCTTAACGGACAATGGCAAGCAGAGAAAGAAAATCTCGACCAAATTCGCCAAATTAAAGAGCAAATTGACCAAACTAATTTGGGGATTCAACAAGCGGAACGAGATTACGACCTGAATCGCGCGGCTGAGTTACGTTATGGTAAGTTAACGGATTTACAGCGTCAAGCGAAAGAAGCGGAAAGTAAGCTGGAAGAAATGCAGACGACAGGTAAATCTTTGCTGCGGGAAGAAGTTACTGAGTCGGATATTGCCGAAGTTATTTCTAAATGGACGGGAATTCCAATTTCTAAATTGGTGGAGTCAGAAAAAGAAAAGCTGCTGAATCTCGAAGACGAGTTACATCAGCGCGTCATTGGACAAGAAGAAGCAGTTACCGCAGTTGCAGATGCAATTCAGCGATCGCGTGCGGGTTTAGCTGACCCAAATCGTCCCACTGCTAGCTTTATTTTCCTCGGACCGACTGGTGTGGGTAAAACTGAGTTAGCGAAGGCTTTAGCGGCGAATTTGTTCGATACAGAGGAAGCTTTGGTACGCATCGATATGTCCGAATATATGGAAAAACACGCTGTTTCCAGGCTTTTAGGTGCGCCTCCAGGATATGTGGGTTACGAACAAGGTGGACAACTTTCGGAAGCAATTCGTCGCCGTCCTTATTCGGTAATTTTATTCGACGAAATCGAAAAAGCCCATGCAGATGTGTTTAATATCATGTTGCAAATCTTGGATGATGGACGTTTAACCGATTCTCAAGGTCATGTTGTCGATTTCAAGAATACGATTATTATCATGACGAGTAACATTGGTTCGCAGTATATCCAAGATGTCTCCGGTGACGAGGAAAAATACGAAGAAATGCGATCGCGCGTGATGGATGCAATGCGTAGTAGTTTCCGTCCGGAATTTCTCAATCGTATCGACGAAATGATTATCTTCCACAGTTTAGATAAATCACAATTACGCGGTATTGTCAAACTGCAAATCAAGCGTTTGGAAGAACGTTTAGCAGAACAAAAAATCGCTCTGAAACTCGCTGACGAAGCTTTGGAATACATTGCTGAAGTGGGTTACGATCCAGTTTACGGTGCGCGACCATTAAAGCGTGCAGTACAAAGGTATTTGGAAACGGCGATCGCCAAAGCAATTTTGCGCGGTGAGTTCAAACAAGGTGATACAATCTTTGTTGATGTCGAAGACGAACGTTTAATTTTTAAGCGGTTGCCTGTTGAGATGTTAACCTCCTAGAAACAATGTAGAGGCGTTGTCCGCAGCGTCTCTACTGTTATTTAATAGTTGTTAGTAATTACAAGTTCGTCTAATTATTTATCTAGCGCGTAAGAATTGTCCATGAATTTTGTCGAATCGATGTCCACATCACCAACATAATTTAATCTTGTAGTGCGTTAGCGAAGCATGGGTATAGCCCAAACATCTTGTTCGCTGTTTATTGCGATAGTTATTAATTTATTCTTCTAGTTGATTATCAAAATTTAAAATCAGTTTTCAAGTTTTTTCCAACGCTTCATCAACCACAATATTTTTCATCTCCGTAACCAGCTAAATAAATCATTTGCTGTTAACTTTAAGTCAATTCCTGATAACACAGTTAAAAGATCATCCCCCATCAACTCATCCGGTAACTGACCGGGTTTAAAGATTAACACCACCTTGTCCGTTGGGTCAACTAACCAACCCAATTGTCCTCCATTTCTTAACCCATGCAGTAAATTCCGCGTAACTCGCATTTCTCCTTGATTCGGTGATAAAATCTCAATTGCCCAAGGAGGTGCAAAGCTGATACCTGTAGCGACAATTTCGCCCAATTCATCCACAGGAATGCTATCTTTTGCGATCACAGTAATATCAGGAATTAAGGAACATCCACCAAAAGTACAGCGTAACTCTGGTAAAGCTTCGTAGTTTCCCTCAAGGCGATTAATTGCTTCGCAAATCCGAAACTGTAAACGACTGTGTTTTGCTCCTGGTATCGGTTTTTGGTGTTTTTCTCCGTTAATAAATTCCCATGCGGGAGACTCTTCAATCTCAGGTAACTGGAGAAATTGCTCTAGGGTAAGAGTCTTTTTTGAAGTTATTAGCGTCACGTTTAATTATCTCACTTTTAGACAATAACTAATGTTTTTTTAATTACCAATTATGTGAATTATTGTTTTAGTAATTCTCTATTTTTATTATTAATAATTTAAAGCTTTACGAGCAATTTTTGCATAAGTTTTCACAGTTTCGTAAGACATATCTAATTCCTGGGCAATATTTTTCAAAGTTTCGCCTCGTTCTTGTCTGGCTAAAATTGTTGCTCTTATTTGAGAGACATTTAAAGCGCGCGTTCCCCCAGTTCTTTTTTGAGTTTTCATTAATTCGGTGGTTAATTCTGCGATTCTTTGTGCTAATTGAGTTTCTACGGCTAAAGTTTCAATTGACGGCGTAGTTTCTGTCCAACCGAGTCGAGTTTGTCCTAAACCAAAAGTTGTTTTATGTCCGGTACCGCAGTAAGGTGCAAGTTGTCCTAAAGCGGAAAAAAGTTCCACAAATTCTGGTTGTTTAAAAGCAGCTTTTGCGAGATGATATTCAATTGCACCAACAAAACCTGTGACTGTTCCTCGCTTTCCGGCGGCTACTCTAGTTGTTTGTAATTGATGGCGATTAATTACGACATATTCGTCAATCCAATCGAGAAATTCGTCTTGGGGATAAGGTAAGTTAGAAAAGTCGTTCCAGCGTCGTAAATAACTGTGAAAAACGTTTTTTGGTAAGGGTAGAGGGAAGTGATTTTTTTTGCGTCGAAAACTGGTAGGAGAAACAAAACTGAGGTTGAGAGATTTTGGTGTTTTGGTGGATAATAAATGTTGGTAGGTAGTGGGAGGATTGGCGATCGCCACTTGGCTAATTTCTAATGGTGCATTGCGTAAGTCGATGGTTGCGGGGAGTTTGTCTAACCATGCTTCCAGCCACTCAACTACTTCCGGTGAAAGGGCGTTGAGATACCAACGATAAGTTTGCTTTGCTTGTAGTTGCAATTGTTTCCCCTGAACTTTGATTTCTCCTTCTAAGTCAGAGATGGTAAAGGGTTTTTCAGATTGTCCATCGTGGAGATATTGCGACAGTTGCGGATTGAATTGACGCACTTGGTCTAAAAACCAAGCGTGCAAACCGATTGTATATTGAGGGTATAAGGTGGCGTTGGTTTGGGATACAACTGAAAATACTAACCCTACTAACTCGGTTTGTTCCGACCAAGTAAGCTTAGTGAGAGGTGTTTTGGTTTGCGCCATTGACAATTTAGGAAATAGACAAAACTTGCTGACTTGTTTCAGTGTAACAGTTTCAGTAACTTTGCTCGAAAACGAAAATTATTCTTAATCAAAAATACACAAATCTTGGCTACATATCATTATCTTGTAGAGAGGTTGTCGGCAACGTCTCTAGATAAAATTTAGCTCCTTTTTTTCATTTAAGATCGGAAAATTTAGCTTGATAGTCATTAACTAGAATTGATAATGAGATGACTCTTGGTTCGCTTCTTTGGCGATCGCGTCACGCAAAGAAATTGGCGCAATTACTTCTCCATTTGGTCGCCACTCGCGCAAACGCATCAAAACATTGATATCATCGGTGCGTATCCAGGCTTGGTAATAAGCATCATGAGGATCTCGCTGTAAAATTATTTTAGTGATTTCTTGACACTGTTGAGTATCGGGAATTTCTCGATTAATTAAGGCGGCTAAATTACTATATTCAACTGATTTGAAAGTTGGATGTCGAAAAGTATTTTCCACATACCAACGGGCAAATTTCGGCGGAAAACGCAAAATTAATAATTCGCAAGGCAGATAAAAGTTAAATCCCCAAGCTTCATCTAACTTATATTTGATGTATTCAGGAGTAGGTAATTGATTGTTATTTTTGAGTTGTTGTAATGGTCGCGGAATTTGGGAATTTTCCCAAGGAATAATTTTTAATTGAGGCGAAATTAGACGATCGAGACGATAATTGTGCCAGCCTATTTTACCATCAGGATTTTGTCCGTAGGCGCTGAGATATTTGGCGCGGCGGAGGTAATGTAAACAAACTGGATATGTGGTAACAGTAACTTTAGTTTCGGTTTTAGGTATCCAAGTTTCAAACTGAACAACTCCACCTTCAGGATCGTACCAAAGTTGTTCGAGTTGTTGTTGATATTTGTCTACTCGGTCTTGTTTTTCTGAAGTAACAATATAGTTAAGATGAATAAAAATGCGCTGTTGTGGTTCTTGGTGTTGTGATTTTGGCATAGTTTCAGTGAGTTGTTGCCAAAGTGAGTCGATGGATCTCGCTAAACTTGGTTGAATAAAAGAAACTGATTCCAACACCCGCAATAGTTCCCACGCTTGGGTGGTGGTAAGCTGATCCATTTGCACTTTTGTCTCTGGTGGTAGCGGAGGAGTGGGAAATTTTTCCACGGGTACGCAACGATATTTTCCTTGCAGGGGAATTTCTAACCAACCAAGTTGCGACAACTGTTTGAGATCGTCGCGGAGGGTACGATGTACAGTAGCAAAGGGGTATTCTGCTAAGTTTTGTTGTAATTCGGCTGGGGTTAATCCTGTCATCGAGATTACTTCTGTTTCCCATTGGGAGATATCCAGGTTGGGATGGTTGGTAAAAAGTAAGTCGGACATCGATTGATGACAGATACACTTCTTTTCCCAACAACGCTGAGTCATTTCGGCAGCAGTGAGGCGATCGTCGGTAGGATGACTTTCAGCGAAAAGCAAATCTCGTAGTCGCGGATAGGTGAATACTTGCGGTAACTCACTCGCCCAATGAGGGTTTTCGCTGTAAAGTAAGTTTACCAGTTTCCAGAGGCGCACCGAACGTTGCAAGCGGTTTGCTAGCTGTCCTGCGGCTAGCCATTGTAAGATTAGTGGGGTTGGGGAATAGCGATCGCTCAATTTTTGGCAAAGTTACTAAGATAGTTCAAATCAATTGTAAAAGATTTGAAGCTGAGAATATGATATTTTTTATTTAATCTTCTTGATAAATTTAACTTTCTTCGGTCTACCATCATCCCTAAGTTGTGTAATTTCAACTTGCACTTTATCATCTATTGACAATTTATTATATAGTTTTGGTTCTTTTTGACTGTGTGGAATTGACATTTGGTAAGTTACTTGATTTCCCTTAATGCTAGTAATTTCAGCCTCTACAGTTTGCCCGACAGCAAAATCCATCTTCGCAACTACTTCCGCCACTTTCGCTTTGCGGGGAGCAATTTTATTGTGAATATTAGAATTTTCACTTGAAATTTTTGACTCTCCTTCAGGTTTAGATTCGTAATCTTTATATTTAACTAAGCGAGATGTCCAACCGAGAATTTGTAACATCATCTCAACATCGTCTTGATACCCTCGCAGATGTTTACGACAAATTGCTTCAATACTACGATAATATTCAATAGTTTTCCCACTATGACCGATTTTATCTCCGTTTCTAGCTAGAGTGCGCAAATACTCAAAAAAGTTTTTTCCTACATCATTCTTTAATTTGTTATCCTCTACTTCTTTATCCTTTGGTGTATTCTTCTCTTTTTCTTTCTCCTTATTTTGGGAAAAGCGCAAATAGGCAATGACCTTTTTTAACTCATTAACATCTACCTTATCCGAAGCTAAGTTTTCCGCCATTTTATGAGCAACTTCCCACTGAATTTCATTTAATTCTACCGTCATCATTTAATATAATCCTTTAGGTGCTTCGCGGTTTGTCGGATACTTCAAAATTTCCTTAACTTCCTGCAATTGTTGAGCGTGAATTAAATTTTCATGTGCTGCTTTTATCGCCTCCTGCATATATTTATCCAAATCTTGACCCATCATTGGTTCATCTGAAGAATTATAGGTGAGATAGCGTGATTTCATAGCTTCATATTTAGCTAATTCTGTCACCTTCGTTGTCATTGTCCCCATCCCAATTGGCTTACCACCACCCACTTTTAAAGCCAAAGGATTCTTCGCATCTTGTCCCAGAATAACTAACAAAGTTCCTAACTCCGCTAAAGTTAAATTCTTAAACCTTAACTTAGTAGTAAAAACTATTTGTCTTCCAGCCTGTTGTACCGGAATTCCTTGTTGTTTTCCAGCATCAATAGCTTTTTTAGCGTGATAGTAAAATTTCCGTCCCGGTGGGTTAAAATACTTTTCGCGTTCATCAGGACGAGGAGAATATAAAGAAGGCATAAAACCAACACCCTTAGTAACTTCAACACACTCCGCATCAGCAAATTGGATCAATCCTTGCCAATCTAATGCACCAAATACCCGACTAGCAGGACAAAGACTATCTTTACTTTTACAAGGAAACCTTTCTTTCGGAATTTTATTCTTATCTTGTTTATCTTTAGTTACAACTGCTAAAGTGCTATTAGTAATTGCTTCATAAACCGAACGAACTACCCCTTTCAAAGAACTACCTGGAATTAGTAACTTTTCCCTGTCACTTTGCATCATTTGTTTAATCAGAGGAATTCTATTTTCTCCAATATCTTTCCCCATCACCACTACCCCAGTAGCAACGTGCAAAGCTGTTTCTACAGTTAAATTTAACGACAAACAGCCGTGAACTCTGTCAGCCAAATATTTATGCTGTCCCGCAGGCTTTTTCAACTGTGGATCTTCTTTGGGAAAAGGAACTATTTCGTAAGGTTTCGGGGAAATATCTCGTTGAAAATTAGTCATCAGCTTTTCTAATCAATTAATTAATTTGTAGTCTAGAAACGTTACATTCAACGTCTCTACTAAGCCAAAGTCAGTGCTACAAAATGTACTGTATTTGTATCAGCGTTAATAAAATAACGCTGTTTTACCTTAACTTTACCCACATCAACTACTTTCGGCAAGCGTGTTTCTGTTTGAGGATAAACAAATGCAGATAATTTTTGACATTCCCAGTTTTTTCCAACTAACTCAAATCCGTTTTCTTCATTTTCACAACTTAATAGCAGCACCTCGAAATGATCTTGTCTACGCTGCCAACGTAACTCTCTAACCGCATCAAACATCTGTCCTTCGGGAGAAATATTTTCTGGTAATTCAGTCTCAAATTTACTTATTTTATGCGCCCAACGAAAACAATAATAACTCGATTTGCTTGCATACTGAAGCAATAACTGTCTCAATTCTGCCTCAATTAAATTGTCACGTTTTCCTACAAAACCCTTCATGCTGCTTCTCTTTCCACTTTACGTTTCCAAGCTTTAACTGACCGATTAAATAAATCTTTGACTTGGACTTCTCCTTGCCAAATTAATTGAACACCAAACCCTAAATCCATATCTTGTGCCGCTATTGGCGTTTCTTCTTCATCGTTAGTAGAAAAACCATAGCTATTTGCTTCATTTGTTTCTAAAAAAGTACCTACTCCTAATAATTTTGTATTCGACCATTTTTTACTACCTCCTAACAGACAAATTTCGTTGTTTTTCATCACGCAACCAGGATATTGTACCACAGCCGAATTCAACTCTACTTCTACTAAACCTAAGCCGCGAGATTTAGCATAACCAATCCCAAACCAACCTTCATCTAAGTCACGCAAAACTAAACCAATTAATCCCAGTTGTGCTAACGTAAAATTCTTCAGATGAATTTCGGTTTTAAATTCACCTGCTGTACAAACTTGGTAGTTGAAAAGTCCTCCCTTGATTACTGAACCAAACATTCGGTCAATTGCTACTCCGTTCCGTTCAGATAATTTAATTTCTTTTACATTAACTGGATAAGCATCTTTAATTCTAATTCGACTTGCTATGGCTGTATTCCCAAACATTTGATCGGTAAACGAAGAAAGACGATAAATGTCTGGTGGATCTTTCTTTTCCAAATATTTATAATCGTCGTGTATAGGGTCATTAGCCCATAATTTTTTCGGATCATCGGGGCGTTTTTCCCGTCCCACTGTACGCACAATTCTTTCTGCATGGGCGCGAATTGCACCTTTTAAGGAACTTCCAGGAAGATAAATTGAACGCCCTCCAGAATGGTAAGTTTCGACAAACTCCATGTCTGGTTTAGTTGGGTCAGCGCCTTCTTTTCCAGATTTAATTAAAATCGGACTAAGGGGAGTTAAAGTCAACTCAATTTTGCAATAATTAACCAGTCTTTTGTGCATGATGATAATTTTCTGCGAAGGTGAATCAAACCAAACTTGACAATTACGATTGCTGGGCTGCTGTAGTCTTAACTTCAGACATTTTCGTGTTTAAATATTCGATTAATTTTTGTACCCAATGATCTTTATAATCAGTTGCATCCTCGTAAGCATCAGGATCTTTTTGAACCAGTTTTCGGAGATACTCTAACAAAAATTCTGGATGGTCTTCTACATCTACCCAGCGCATTTTTTCGACTTCTAAACGGACGACTCCCAAACCGCGAGAACGTCCACCACCGAGGGGTATTTGTTCGGTTTCAAATTGATGTAAACCCAGCATTAACATTCCTAGTTCCCATTCTGCGGCGTTTTCTACTACTGCTTGAAACTCAAACGAAGTTCCTGGAGGAACCACTTGAAAGTCGTATAATTTCCCGTCAGCCGCAGTTTCGGTATCTCTGTCTATTGCGACTCCATCTCGTTCCTGATATTGACCGAACCAAGTGTCGGGTTCAATGGTTAAATCTCGTACCTGAAATTTGCTTGCTAACCAAGGTGAACCGAACAAATGGGAAACAAGGTCAGTTTGGTCGATAATTGCGTCGGTAAGTGTGCGATCTTCCGAATGTCGTTCTCTAAGTTTCTTCATTTCCTTAGCGGTAATCGACCACTCATCTTCATTCGCTGGATTAGCAACTAAATGGCGATCGCTTCCTAGTATACCTCGTAAAAAACTTTCCAGACGCGATCGCAGCGCACCCTTGAAACTTGCACCCGGTATCAACGGTTGTCCGTAGATATCTTTAATTACTGGTAAATCTGAACCAATCGGTTCCGTAGAACGTCCCGCACTAATTCGTAACGCCGTTACTGTTACCAGCGTACCACAAATTTCTAAGCGATTCTTAAACACATCAAACATAGTTTTCGTTTACCCACTTATAATTGTTTTTTTCTACTTAGCAAACTTGTCTTTAAGATAAATTGCAATGCTATTCGTTTCCGCTTTATTTCGTCCTGTAGTTTGAATACACAATCCTATCCCTACATCAGTCCAAGTTAAAACAAATTCGACTATTCCATCGGAAGTAGTTCGGCGAATTGGATTAACACTGTAGCGGTTAAATGGTAGAGAGTTGATAACTTTTTTAACGTAAGGAGAACGACATATTTTTTCTCCAAATGCTTGTAAAATATCTTTGCCGTGGTCGTCTCTTAAATTAATTTGCTTGCGTTCTGGAGGAGTATCATCTTGAGGAATTAAAGAGAGAAGAGTTGTTTCCTGTTTCGCAAATTGCAATCGAGAACGTTCGTTAAACAATATCCCCATTGCTGAAAGACTTATATAACTTATTTTTTCATTTTTCCCATCTTTCTCTTCGTCAATGAGACTGGAAAAGTATTCGTTATTGATGTTGTTTTCCAATTCAGATTTAGCGATTATTCCTTCAGCTTCTAGTTGCTCAAAAATCACATAATTATTTAACCAAAAAGCTAAATCGAGGGCAACTGGTTGGGGTGGTAATTCAATTACTTCAGAAAATCTTTCAAACAAATAGTAAACAGGAATTTCTAATGCTTGTCCAACCATTCCTGCAAAAGAAATTTGGGCTTTGTATCCACCAGTTGCATTAATTGCAATTGTTTCTGGTGAAAAATTGCTTACTTCCTTACTTATTTCGCGGACGAGATTTTTTAATCCTTGCTGCTTAAATTCTACTACACTATCATCGCGTAATCCTTTTAATACTCGAACTTCTACATTCTCAAAACTTACCTGATTTTGAGAATTTTCATAGTACAATTTAAGCAATTCACCAGTTTTTTTTCCATCCTCAGTATCAGAAACTAAAAAAATTAACTGATATAGCGAAGATAAGACATTTTTCTCACATATTCTAGAAATAGAGTTAATTTCTGCCCCACAAATACGTTCTAAATTAGACTTTTCTAATAGTAGTAACGATAATTGCTGCCAATTTTCTGCTTCTCTAGCTTGTTTAATTGATTCTTCATGAGAAAATCTTAAGTTATTTAACAAGCTTGTCCCAACAGTACAAATTAATCGGTTTCTCATGTTTTTACTCCTTCAACAACATTTAATTTTATATTTGAGCAGATCTTTGTGAATTCAAATACTTAAGCTGACGGGAACCGTAGCCAAGATAACGACGAATTAATTCGATATGAATTGATTTTGTTTTAGTAGAATTAGCTTCCTCAGCAATTTTTTCGGCGGCTGATTTGATTTGATTATCGATGTCTTGAATAATTTTTTCAGCTAACGAACCTTTTCCTTGTCCCCACTTCTTGTCTCTCCCTACTTGATAGCGAAGAAAGTTTTTAATTACTTCGGAACTTTCGGTAGTTTCTGCTACTCGTAATAAATTACGAAATTGCGATTCTTCTAAGTTACCGTAAGAACTTTTGTTATCTAAGGCTGCTTCTATCCATTGAACCAAATCATCTTCAGTTTTACGAATGCCTTTTTGAATTTTTAGTTCGGTTTTGCGAATAGCTTTTTGTTTTTCTTGTTCGGTTTGTTGTTCGCTTAATTTCATGCTGGGTTCTCCCGAAATACTAAATGAAATGGGTGACAAATTTTGATTTGACCAAAGCCTTCGGTAGTTTTTTTACCTACGCCTGTTTGTAATAACTTTTCTAATGCAGGTAGCCAAGTTTGTTTCTGAGTTGTACTAAAGAGATATACTCCTCCTTTGTTAGTAACTAAATCTACATCTTTCATTAAACCCCACGCCGAATTCCAGCCGGAAACATAGTCATAACTGCTATAGGCTGTATGTAAGATTAATGAGGAATCTTGGACATCTGTGAATTCTGACAACATCTGAGGAGAAATTACTGTTGTCCGCAACCAATTTTCGGTAAAAATAGCGTCAGATTGTAAGTTAATTGTAAAGTATGTCCGTTCTTTTTGCCAAGGCTGTTGTGGTTCGCCAAAAATTCCCCAAGTTTGCCAACGTTGTTGTAGTTTTTGGTTAAATTCTGCGACGCTAGTTGTGAGGTTGCTATTAATTTCTGTGACGGTTGCTTCGATTTCAACTTTTCCTAAACCTCGCGAAGTCGCCCCACCAAGGCGAAAGTTTCGTTTGTTGATAAAGTTAGTAAGATCGTCAGCAAGAGTATCGTTATCTACAATAATTTTGCTACGGTAAATTGCTGGTTGCTTGGTTTCTCCCTGAGTTTCGTTAATGACTTCTAGACTATATAATACTTCTTCTTCGGAAGTTGCCCGTCGGCGGTTAATTCCGACGCGAGTTAACAGACGTTTGGTGACGGAGTGAGACTGATATTTTTTCCCTTGTTGGGTATAAAATCCACTAAAAGGTTCGACTCTTCCATCGCCTTTAATCATGATATCTTTTGGACAGTTTGGGTCGTAAGGAAAATTATAAGCTTCGGCACAAAAACGATCAATTAAGGTATCGAATACGCCGTTACCTTTGCTAAGAAAACCGGGTTTGGCTTTGGAACTAACCGCAGTTGCAGGTAAGACTAATACTTCGGCATTGTTGTCGCTATCGCTAGGATAAGCGTTGTGAAATATGGCGGCGTTTTCGTCGAGAAATAGCTTTTGGAAGTCGCCCCCGTTTGCGGACAAATCTTGATTGTCTGTTAAATTGGGGTTTTCTACTTTAGCATAGCGTAACATGACTGCGGCGATCGCGCCCCGAATTACTGAACCAGGGATGTAATCTCCGGCTTCGCTAACTGAACCGGGTTTTTTCTTCCCAATTGCTAATGGCGATAAGCTGGTAATTTTTAGTTCTATTTGTTTCATTTCTCCTAATTTAACTTTCTTTAATTTTCTTTGGAATTAATTGATTCCAATCGGTTGCTTCAATTTCCCAATCATCTTTTTGATAATGCCATTTTAGCCATCCTAAACCTGCTGATTTTGATCCACCAAGGGCGTTGATATGATGTAAACTGGCTAAGACTAAAGCTTTGCCAAGATCGGGATCTAAACCAGGTTGCGGTTGCCAAGTAATTGTTCCTTTAAATTCTAATTTGGCATTGGGTGGTGAGGTTTCGAGAAAGTACAATTTTTGGTCTTCAGCAACTCGACGACGACGATTTATGGTTACTCCCGGACGCAATACTTCTGGTAAATTTTCGGGGTCTTGTTCGCAAACTAAGTCATCAACAATTAGCCGCGAAGGTAAAGCCGGATTACCGAAAACTTGACAAATAAGACAATGATA
Source organism: Oscillatoria sp. PMC 1068.18 (assembly GCA_035968095.1). GTDB lineage: Bacteria > Cyanobacteriota > Cyanobacteriia > Cyanobacteriales > SIO1D9 > IIICB1. The sequence goes on along the minus strand of JAWQFW010000043.1, from coordinate 8,549 downwards.
TCTTCCGTCAGGAGAAACTTGATAATCGGGGCGGTAAAATTGGCTTTTTTCAGGTTCAGGAAAATTTGCCCGTTGGGGACACATTGTTTGCGGGTTGGGGGATTGACAAACTTGCCAACCTAAGCCTCTGGCTATTTTTTCGCATTCATGACGTAATCTTCCTTTTAATTGGGAAGCGGGAATTAGTAATTTTCCGGCGGCGGTTCTAACAATTGGTTTATCAGCTAAAGAACCGGAAGAACCGCCTGCGCCGACGCATAACGCTGTTTCAATTGTAGCAGAAATATCGATTGTTTTGTTGCTATATTCTAATATTTTTTTTAACTGAATCATTGGTTAACTTTTTCTCCCACTTTAGTTTCACTTTCTACCTCAATAAAAGGATAAATGTCTACTAATTCGCGCCAAATTGTTTCATAGGTAGAAGGTTCTTTTTCTTGGCTAGATTTTTCGTCTTTGTCCGGGTCGATAAATAACATCCAAGGCGCTAAATTCCCGTTGTTATCGGGGTCTTTTGGTGGACACCAAGGTTCCTCAAATTTTGCTGTTAATAACTGTTGCTGATCTTTTTGTAAGCGAACTCGAAAATAGCGATAGTTAAGCATTGCGGTACGTTTGCCGTGGGCTAGGAGGCTACGAATTTGATATAATTGCGATCGCGGAAATTCTGACTCTTTCAATGCCTCGGCAGTTTCAATGATGCCCCCAAGTTCGTGTAACGTATACGGTGTAGCGTAAAGTTTCAGTGTCGGTTTACCCTTTTGTTTCTTGATTAAGCCTTCTTCACGGAAGCTTTCGATATTGGAAGAAATCATCGTGACAGATTTCAACGTGAGAAAGTCAACTGTCCCACCGTAGTATTTACACTTCTTCAGTGATTTGGCTTTTTTCTTCGCTGATTTCAACAACTGATTAGTTAAGTTTTCCGCATAATAAACTGGTGTATCGTAAGCAATAGTTAAAACACCACTAGAAATACTCAACTGACAACGAGAACTTGTCGCTAAATTTGGTTGATAGCGATGAGTTGTCTTTAAATTTGAATCACTTTGTAGCTGATCTTCAGAGAGATTGTAAATTTTCTTCCGAATTAAAATCCGTTCAAATTCTTCGCCGATAGTTTTCGCAATCTTCAAAGCTTTGTTCGCGGGGACAATTAGTAAAACGTCATCGCCACCAATAGTAATAATCTCAAATGGATGTACCCAAATACCCTCCCGATTTTGTAACTCTAATTTACTTAAATTTTTCAATTTGTGGGGTCGAAGATGTTTCCGTAGCGCATAATAAACTGATTGTTCGGTAGCTTCAAAAATGTCTGCGCTGAATTGCTGATACTCTTCGGGCGTTTTGATTTTTTGGATATAGCCGCCCATGTTGTTGCCGTCAGCGTAGATGAAACTTAGATAGCCCTTACTTTCATTACTTTCCTTACCTTCCTTAGTTTTATTGCCTACATTACTAATTTCCTCTAAACTTAAAGCTTCTTTTACTTCCTGGGGCGCAACATCTTTGTAGTAATCTTGGGAATCTTTAGCTAAAAAGCGAGTAAATTTGTTTACCCAACTTTCCACTTCTCCTGGTTCCCAAGAAAAAGGAGTTTGGCGATACCAACTTTGTTCCTTGTCTTGCTTCGCCCGTTGTCCCATAATCCTTTTCCGGGCTAAATTCTCTGAAAAATAAGGTTCTCCCGGTAATCGAGTTTTCACAACTGCCGAGGCTTTGTCTCCCTCTTCACGAATTAAATAAGGATGAGTTTCCAACATTGGTGGATAGCGACGAGTGGGTCGATTTTCCGTATCGTTACCACTGCGTCTCTGGTTAAATAGGGTTGCTAATTTTCCAGCAAGTTCGTTAAAACTTTTGCGGTCAAAAAATTTCGTGAGTAAATCAGATTCGTTTTCTACTTTGCCGAAATAAGCTTCCACAAGCGGCTGCTGATGTTCGCGGCGATACCAATCTAGCCACAGCGTCTTTTCTAGAGGATTTTGTAACAAGCCGAAGCGAAATTCTAGTAAGGAAAAAGTATCTCCCACCGCGCAACTGTTTGCCGTAATTGTTTCCGTAGTGTAGCGTTTTTCGATCGCGTTGGCGAGGTCGTTGACGTAAGCCGCCGGACAAAAGGCGAGAAGATTTCCTCCGGTTGAATAGATAATTAATTCGGGAATTAAGGCTTCTTTTAACTGCGGGAATTCCTCGTCTAACCAGTCTCTAGTTCGCTGACAATCAGCTTGTAAACCTTGAGATAATTCTGAGTCCGGTTCGTCTTGGCAAAGGTCTGGTTCTTGACCGAAAAAAGCGGGCAAATCAACTAAATTAATTCGGTCTAATAAGGCAGAAGCGCCACGAATTTCTGGTAATTTAGCTGAGGTAAAGACATAACTCTTAATTTTGGTTGCGCCACCGTAAACTAAACCAATAGAAGTCGTTTGCTGGGATAATTCTGGATAGTCTTTTTCAAGGTCTGTTACTTTTTCTGGGTGATAGTTTAAATCAATATTTTGTAGTTGTTGGACTTGGGAGACAAGCTGCGAAACTTCGGGGGGAACTGCTTTTTCTTCAGTGAGATTTTGCCGCATTCTCGCTAATGTCTCGAAACTCTGCTGGGGTTCTCGGTTTTCTCCCCAAGCGAGACACCAAGCGAGGGCGATGGTCATGTTTTTCTTAATTTTTTGTTTGTCTGACATACATCAGTCACCAGCGATTGACTTGTTTTTGATTATAACAGCTATTTTAGAAATTGGGTCTTCTATTGAATCTGAGGAAAGAAAATCTTTCCGGTGCAAATTCAACGGTTGACCAGTAGGCGAGAGACTCTCGCTAACAACTGTTTGGGTAAGGTTTTCGTTTCGCCGCAAATCCAAGGACCCGCAGTCATCTTTAAATATGGTTTCTCCTCAAGCACCATTTTCACATCCGTGAGAACACTGAAAATTTCGGCTACGGGTAAAAGATTTCCTCGGTCATGACAAAATTCGTGCCATTTGGCGATTTCCTCAGCTTGGGAACTGATAATTAAATAATGGGTACAAGCCTCTAGTAGGGGGAGTTTTTCCGGTTGTACCATCCCGCCGACATCAACGATAACTAAGGCTTTCTGTCGCCGCAATTGCAGGATAGCTTGGGCGTGGTAAGGAAAAAAGCGACTACTTAGTTGTCCTTTGTTGGCTGCTTTAAATCGTTCAATCTCTGCTTCTGTCGCGTCTGCGCCTAATTCTAAGACATAATTTCCTTCGCCGTCCCAGTGGGCGCGTTGCAGATATATGTCAGGATTTGTTGACAGTAAGGTTTGGAATAAAACATGGGAAAGGACGCTTTTGCCGCTATTCGGTGGACCGACGATTAGTAAGGCGGGACATAAATCGTTGCTGGAGTTTTGTCGTCCGTTGGTGACGGTTAGGGGAATTACTTGACCAACTTTGACTTCGCGGGTGTGTGTTGCGGTGACGACTGCGCCGAGTCTGGGGTCATAACAGGCGATCCAATTTGTGGGATGGTATTCGTGGGTGAGGTAGGAATATAGCCAAATGGGGGCGCGACCGGAGATGACGATTCCGCCACGAGGGTTGAGGTTCGCTGGTAGTTCGATGTCGCTGATGTCTGCTGGGGTAATTAGGCGATCGCGTGTAGTTAATTCGATGGTCAGGACTTGGTAGTTGAGGTTTTCCCAGGTTTGCGGTTCGCTGAGTTCAAGTTTTAAGGCTGGGTTGTTCATTTCTCGTCGGGAATGTTGCTGTTGCTATTATGACTCAAGTTTTTTGGTTTCAGGTTTCGATCCCCTTGCGGGGAATTGGTAGTTGAAAATAGCTAATCTGACTTTAAAAAATCAGACAAAAGTAGTTCTGACTCACAGAAGGCGATTCCATCTGGTTATCGATCATTTCTCTAGGCAGTTCCTTAATAATACAACCCAATTTATCTTTGTCATCCCCTGAGTTAGGCAACAACTGGAGGATTTCTGGTGAGTGGTTCAGAGTTTGGAGATTAGGCGATCGTACTCAGAATGAGAACCAATCCAAAACCAGATCATGGTGTTTTCTTCTTTGATGCCGACTGTTCGCCAGTTAAGCCCAATTCTAACGGAATAAATCGGTTTAATGGGATGAATTTGTTTGAATTTTAAACTAGGATGATCGGGGTTTTGTTGCCAGATTTTATAGGTTTCTCTGGCTGTTTCTTGAATCGTTTCAGGAAGTTTGTCGAAGGCTTTCCAAAATTTAGCTGTGGTTTGTGATTCCATTACAGGTTGAGAGGACGAGTTTTTCCTTGTTTGAATTCTGCTAAAGCTTCATCAGCAAGAAAAGATAGTTCGTCTTCTGAGTTAGCGAAAGCTTCTGTCCAGCGTTTCTCAGCTTCGATTTCTTTTAAAATGAGGGTGGCGATCGCTTCTTGTTCGGCTTCAGGAAGTTGGGAAAGTTGGAGAAGCGCTTGTGCTAGTTTTTGGGTCATGATTAGTTTTTTCGTGTTACTGATTTCGATCTTAAGTTGCGAAATGTTAACTACTTTCTAGGCTGTAATTTACGCAATTACAACAGAAGTATCGATCGCAATTTTATCTGATTTAGGTGTTTCCGTGTTTCCGTCCCCTTGCGGGGAATTGGTAGGGAAAAACAGATGCAGATGATGTAGAGTATAGTATTACACCAGAAGTACCGTTTCCGTCCCCTTGCGGGTAATAGGTAGGGAAAAACTCCTGTATGCACCAGCGCCGCAAAGTTCAAGCACCAGCAGTTTCCGTCCCCTTGCGGGGAATAGGTAGGGAAAAACCACTACGTTGATCTGCTTGACGAGATGTATGAAGAGTTGTTTCCGTCCCCTTGCGGGGAATTGGTAGGGAAAAACCTGTGACATGTGGCAGGAGTGGGAAACCAACCAGGAATACGTTTCCGTCCCCTTGCGGGGAATTGGTAGGGAAAAACGAGATGCCTGCAAAGGATGTCAAGGACTTTAACATTAAAGTTTCCGTCCCCTTGCGGGGAATTGGTAGGGAAAAACGTATTGAAGGTTATCCAGGCTCATATTGAGGAGAATAAAAATGTTTCCGTCCCCTTGCGGGGAATTGGTAGGGAAAAACGGGTGTACAATATAAACAATCCTGTAAAGGAGTTATTACAGAACTCGTTTCCGTCCCCTTGCGGGGAATTGGTAGGGAAAAACTAAGGAGAAAGATAGTAACCCTGAAGAGAAATCAGAAGTTTCCGTCCCCTTGCGGGGAATTGGTAGGGAAAAACCGAACAGCATGTCGAATTCGTCGCAGACCTCCTGGAAGCGATGCGCGGTTTCCGTCCCCTTGCGGGGAATAGGTAGGGAAAAACCTTCAAATAAGTGCCGATAAATACGGTACTTGTGTAACGTTTCCGTCCCCTTGCGGGGAATAGGTAGGGAAAAACGGCAAACCAGCAAGCCTTCTCATCTGCCTATTAGCAACATGACGGTTTCCGTCCCCTTGCGGGGAATAGGTAGGGAAAAACCCGAATAGAGAAAGACTACTACACAACGGAGAAATTCGACAAGTTTCCGTCCCCTTGCGGGGAATAGGTAGGGAAAAACAAATTTATCAACAAGCCCAGAAGACTGGTCAATCGTACATCTTAGTTTCCGTCCCCTTGCGGGGAATTGGTAGGGAAAGACGTCTCTTTTCTTTTTCTTGATGTTTTACACAGGAAAAAAGAAAGATGGTTTCCGTCCCCTTGCGGGGAATTGGTAGGGAAAGACGGGTTGCTACAATTCAATTGGTAACTTACCTTATCCATTTAGGGTTTCCGTCCCCTTGCGGGGAATTGGTAGGGAAAGACCTACTATAGCAGTATCCAGACTGCCTTAAGGTCTTCAATACGTTTCCGTCCCCTTGCGGGGAATAGGTAGGGAAAAACCCCTAGACGGCATGGGCTGGGATAACCACAGAGTCTCGAACTGTTTCCGTCCCCTTGCGGGGAATAGGTAGGGAAAAACAATAGAAAGAGTTGATTAACTTTCAAGAGAGTAAAGATATTGTTTCCGTCCCCTTGCGGGGAATAGGTAGGGAAAAACAAACATGAAGGAAGACCAAGCTATCTTCTCTATTATGTTTCCGTCCCCTTGCGGGGAATAGGTAGGGAAAAACAAGCAAACGCTCTAGAAGGCGTCAACGGGTTAACTGTTGTTTCCGTCCCCTTGCGGGGAATAGGTAGGGAAAAACAGAATACTGCTTTAAGTTCGCTTGCGTATTAAGCAATTGTTTCCGTCCCCTTGCGGGGAATAGGTAGGGAAAAACTTTCCAACAGTCTTTTACTTTGGCTTCACAGACGAAGAAAGTGCGTTTCCGTCCCCTTGCGGGGAATAGGTAGGGAAAAACGTTGACGTGTCGGCTGGGCAGCCGTAGTAGGTTGTAGTGTTTCCGTCCCCTTGCGGGGAATAGGTAGGGAAAAACGGAGAATATCCAATGTCTACTTCAAAAATCGCTAAAACTGTTGTTGTTTCCGTCCCCTTGCGGGGAATAGGTAGGGAAAAACCTTTGCTCACTTAGGTCAGGTAGTACCAGAACATTTCTCCTAAGTTTCCGTCCCCTTGCGGGGAATAGGTAGGGAAAAACTTTGAAGAAATTCCTAGCAGCCTTGATTTTCGACAAATTAAGTTTCCGTCCCCTTGCGGGGAATAGGTAGGGAAAAACCAGCTTTAGCGATACTTGCGAACAAACTACTTGGCGATCGCCGTTTCCGTCCCCTTGCGGGGAATAGGTAGGGAAAAACTTTGTTAAAAAAACAGGAGGCGACGACCGCCTCACAGTCCCTTCGTTTCCGTCCCCTTGCGGGGAATAGGTAGGGAAAAACTAAAAAGTATTTCAAACATAGTTTCCAAAACACTTTCTATGTTTCCGTCCCCTTGCGGGGAATAGGTAGGGAAAAACCCTACCCTGTTGGAAACTATACTGTATGCGGTTTTCAAGGTACGTTTCCACGGGAACGCGGAGAAAAGACTTAACAAAACTTTACTAGCTGGGGAATCACAAGAAGAAATTGCGAAAAACTAGCTTGATTAATAAGATAGGGCAATTTTGCTAACAAGTCAAGGGGGAATTTCATTTTTTTCGGAGAACTAATCGCAAAAGCTCTTGTTATCTCGCTGTTGCTCTTCCCGACAAAATCAAATTTTTTTTAACATTTTGTTACAAAAAAAGGCTGGGAAGTTCCCAGCCGTGAGGAGGTCAAAAAATCAAGTAATCGGGGGGTTCGTAGGGTGGTGGACTACCGAAAACTTTGGTTTGTGCTTTGGCGGTTTTGTCGAGGGGATAAGCGCGAAGGCTGTCTTCTTGGAGGTTGAGAACTTTCAGCCAGCGCTTGGTGAGTAATTTTTCTAAAGTCTCGCTGGAGATGGGACACTCGAAGACGGAGTATTGAACTCGCTGACAGCGTTGTTCGATGAGTTTTGCTAATTTTTGCCGTCGTTTGTTGTTGGATACGTCGTAGCAAACTAGCCAAAGTTGAGTCATGAATTTTTCCTCGTGATGAAGATTTTTCTGGGTGGTGGTTAATTAATGAGAAAGGCTTCGTAATCTAAGTTGAATTCGACGAAGCAGCGTCCTAGGCTACGGGCTTGTTCGAGTAGGATTTGGTTGTAGGTTAAGCGGCGTTTTTGGGGTGGGTAAAGGAGGGTTTTGCGTAGTTGTTGTTCGAGTTTAGCGAGGAAGAGTTTTTTGGCGATCGCACCTAGCCAAATACCTGTACCGTCGGGGGAGGGTTCAAAGTCGAGGGGATCTAAGATGTTATCTTCGACGATGGAGATGACGGCTTGATCGACGATCGCCGGACGAAATTCTTCCATTAAGTCTAGAACTAAGTTGGGTCGATAGGGTTCGACGCTGTGGAAAAAGCCTAAATACGGATCGAGTCCGGCTTGGATGGTGGCGGCGAAAACTCGTGCGAGTAATACGCCGTAACCCCAACTGAGTAAGGCGTTGATCGGATCGAGGGGTGGGCGACGGTTGCGTCCGGAAAAGTTCCATTGGGGGGGGAAGTAGTTTCGCAAGGCTTGGTAGTAGGTGCGGGCGCAAATGCCTTCGACTCCCATCATTTCGGCGCGGTTGAGGGGGGTGGAACAATCGTGAAGTCGGTACATATATGCGCCGATACAGTCGATGGCTTCGCTGAGTTGGCTGATTTTGCCTTGGGTGGCGCGGTTGCGTCGTTGGAGGAGGGATCTTTGGTTGCGGATTTTACCGAGAATTAATTTTTGGGCTAATGCCATCCCGAAGGTGCTGTCGAGGATGCGGTATTGGGCGATGCGAATGGTAGGATTGGTTTGGAAGTTGCCTTGGAGTCGTCCGCGAAAACGTCCGTCTTGGCGGAGGAAGATGGTTTCGATTCCGGAATCGAGGAGTTGGGCGATCGCGTTGTCGGTTAGTTGGACTCCGGAGAGGATTAAAGTCAGTCTCTAACTTTGTAGTCGGATTTGCGGAGAGCCTTCGCTTGACTCAGGATGACACTAATTTGCGGAGAGCCTTCGCTTCACTCAGGATGACACTAACCCAATCCCCAGTCACCAATCCCTAATCCCCAGTCCCCAATCCCCAG
>JAWQFW010000042.1:0-27404 GCA_035968095.1 Oscillatoria sp. PMC 1068.18 | reverse complement strand
AAATTTAGGTTTACCTTCCCTATTTTAAGAAAATTATTCCTTGTTTTCCTTAAAGCAATTAAAGTTTCCTTAATCTATAACCAACATCTGTACCCCCATGAATCCGCCATTTTTTCTGAAAAATTTACCTAGACCAGTGCGAATCTTATTTCGCCCCATGCTGTTTATTTCCTTGAGCTTGCATATTGTCCTATTAATGCTTCCAGTTCCTTCTGACTCAAAAAAAGCGAAAATAGAACCTCTCGAACCTGAAAAAGAAGAAGAAGTAAAGATTACCAAATTACCACCAAAAACTTCTCCCTCACCAACTCCCAAAGCTTCTCCCCAAGCATCTATTTCACCATCCCCAACTCCTAAACCATCCCCAAGTGTTGCTCAACCCAAACCAACGCCTCAACAGATAGCAAACCAACTTCTAAATCCACCAAAACTAACCTCAACACCTACTCCTATACCCACATCAACTCCTCAAACAAAACCAACTTCAACACCTACTCCTACACCAACTTCCACTCCTCAAATAAAACCAACCTCAACTCCGACACCCGCATCAACTCCAACACCGACTCCAACCCAAACACCTTCGTCAACTCCATCCCAAACCCTCGAAGATTTCCTGAGAGAATTTCCTACTTACCAACAAGCTCAACCAGGTTCAGGAGAAATTTTGCGACCCGAATTTGATCAATCTGCCTATATTTACAATACAAATGATAAATTAGAGCAAGTAACCAACGCATTTAAGTCAAACCTTTTACCAGCAAAAGACTATAACGCTCAACTAATTACAGAAGAGAATAACTTTCAGGTTTTAGAAGTATCTAAAGGCAAAATAACCCAATATCTCCACCTAATTTCTCAAGGTGAAAAAGTTGCTTTTGTGCTGTTGGAAAAAGCCTACAGCTTAGATAAAATAAAAACAGCAAAGACAGGAGAAGTTGACTTTAATCAAACAGCATTTATTGTAATTATTGCACAATTAGAAAAGCAGTATGAAGAAGGAACAACTCCCGTTGACCGTAGTCTTCTTAGCAGCGAATTTAAAGATTCTAATAAATTTGATTATCGAGTAATGACCGGAGCGTCTTTTCTCAATCCTCCGACGAAAGAACAACTTATTAATGATTTGCGTAATTTATTTCAGCAAGAAAGTTTTAATTTTGAAGAAGTAGGTAGTTATGGAGGTGGTTCTTTATTTAAAGTATCCAGAGAAACCTTTGAAATTTATGTAGTTTTCGCACCTGCTGGAGATAGAACCGCGATAATTATTGCTGAGGAAGATCCTCGCTAGCTTTCAGCTTCAATTGCTAAAGAGACATTTTCGCCCCCGACATCTTTCATTTCTACTAATAACTGAATGACTTGTTCGTAAGGTACTTTTTCGTCAGCTTTGAGTAAAACTGCACCTTGAGCATTTTCGTTTAAATAAGTTTGTATTTCGGTAAATAATTGTTCTTTGGATAGAGGTTGTTCGTCTTGAAAAATTCCTGCTGGTGTTATTTCTATTAAATAAGGTTCGGGTAATTTTTCTGGTGGTTCGTCGCTAGCTTCGGTATTAGTTGGTAGCTGCACATCGACGGCTAATTCGTTAAGTAAGGTGGTAGAAATTAAGACAAAAAATGCTAATACTGCCATCATGACGTTTAACATAGGAATGAGGTCGATGGTAGGAATTTTTGAGTTATCTTGTCTGGTTTTAAAGCGCATAGGTTTAGTTTAGTTAGTTTTGGTTTCGAGGCGGAGCCTCTGGAGGATGTTACCACGCGGAGCATGGTAACAAGAATTGGAAGATTTTTCCCTCATTTCTAGGCAGAGCCTATTGGTGACAACTTAAGGTGATCGTGCTTCTGTCAAATCTGGATATGGGGAGAAGTCTAAAACAACTCTAGTTCTAGTTTTGGGGTGATATTTAACAATACCTAAATCTCGATTCAGAGGATTAGTTAAATAAGCAATCAGGTCAGTAGTAAGCCCTTGATTGTAAGCATGGTTAAAGTGATAAAAGGAACGAAATAACATTTCGGTGAGAAATTTGTTCGGTTTCAACAGCTAGTTCGTCAGCGAGATGATCGGCGACATCAAGTAAGACAGCGTAAAAAAACGTCAGTTCGGGATAAGCCAGGAAAGGGAGAAGCAGGTAAGCTGAAGGTTATCACAACAATTCAGCAAGCTTCCCCCATGTTTAGTTTAGAAGAGCTTTTCTGTGACATCGATGATTTTTGTCAAAAATTTGAACCCAGGTGGCATCAGCAGTTATTGACTCAAGGAATCAAAACACGCGATCGCTCCCGTCGTCTATGTCTGAGTGAAATTATGACGATTCTTGTCGCTTTCCACCAGTCTCACTACCGTAATTTTAAGTATTTTTACCTCAATCAGGTCTGCTTACATTGGCACGATGCGTTTCCGCAATTGGTGAGCTACTCTCGATTTGTGGAGTGGATGCCTTCAACATTGATCCCTTTGTGTGCTTATCTCCAACAGTGTTTTGGTCAATGTACGGGCATCAGTTTTATTGATTCGACCAGCATCAAAGTCTGCCACAATCGGCGCATCAAGCAGCATCGAGTCTTTGAGCCGTTGGCAGCGCGAGGTAAAACTTCGGTGGACTGGTTTTTTGGCTTCAAGCTACATCTGGTCGTCAATGAGTGTGGCGAATTGCTCAATGTCCAGTTGACACCAGGTAACATAGATGACCGAAAACCTGTACCAGAGTTACTGCATAACCTTTTCGGTAAAGTTTTTGGCGATCGCCCTTTGGGCGGTGGGCTGCGCCCAATCGCGGATACGTATCCCAAAAATTGGCACAGCAACTGCGAGATACCTGTAATATCGAGTTTTTTGCCAAACCTCGGCGAAATATGAAGAATAAGCTCATGCGACTTAATGATAAGCTACTTTCTCGTAAAAGAGCCATTATTGAGACAATTATCGACCAACTCAAAAATATTTCTCAAATTGAACATTCCCGGCATCGTAGTCCAGTCAATTTTTGCGTCAATATTTTGTGTGGCGGGAAGTGCTTATTGTCACCAACCCAAGAAGCCTTCTATCCAGCTAGGCTGGGTTTTGGCTCCTTCGGCTTAACCCGAACTGACGTTACATAACTCTCGTACTGATGGCACCTGTCGCCAAAGTAACGTTAATACGGCGGCAATCATCAGGGGTAAACCGAGAATTCTTTCGCGCAATCCTAACTGCTTGTAATGGCTGAATTGTTTATAGCTCAATGGTGTAAGCAATTCCGACAAAGTCTGCGCTATCACCTCATTTTCTGGGGCAGGTAGATTCACTTTACGCTTATGGTCTGGATTTCCCACCCTTGGCTTTCCCATCCTCTAATTTCCCCAAAATACACCCTCTTGACAAGGTTACATTAATCTTAAGTTGTCACCAATACAGGTTGGTAGGGAACGAAAGTGAATTTTTTCAATCTACTTAGACCAAAGGTGTGGGATAACGAGCTAATCTGGGCTGCTGATGTCCCTAGCCCTGTGGGTCCGCCGAGAACCAGTGTTGGCGATGCCGAGTTGGTTGCTCCTTGGTTCATATAGCGGCTTGACCTCATGTGCCACTCGTGACCCCCTGATTGCCAGTCTTGAAGTCCTTTGGCATATAAAATAACTTTCAAGCGTTCGTCGGGAGTCAGCGCGAATTCCTCGAATAAGGAAGGCACTTCGGTGACAGCAGTGTTCTCGAATTGTTGCATCCGAGAGGTTAAAAGTTCGTTGGTGAGATCGGCGGCTTCTTGGGTATCGACATTGAGGAATCTTTCTAAGACTAAAATGCAGTTCGCATTTTCGCCTTCGTCTTCTACTTCTCTTTGGTAGGAGAAGATATCGTTGCGTAGATGTACTGCATCAGAAAAGGTGTCTTTGAGAACGCGCATTGGTCGAGTGGGGGCGAACTATCGAACCAACCTGCTACGTCGAAATCAAAAGTATTGGCAAAATGACACCCGCACAAACAGAAGCGATGAGCAAAGATTTTTGCCAACAAATCACCGAAAAACTCGGCGTACCAATTAATCGCATTTATATCGAATTCAACGACGCAGAAAGACATATGTGGGGCTGGAATGGCGCAACTTTTGCTTGATAGCTAAATTTCAAGAACACATTCCCCCATCTGTTTTTGGGGGAATTTTTGTTTGTCTGAGGATTAATTTATTAAACATCTTTTTTCCTTACTCATGAATTGTTCCATCCGGCATAATTGCACCTGTTAGTTTTGCTTGATCGAAAATTGCTCCACCTAGATTTGCTTCTGTTAGGTTTGCACCAGTTAAATCTGCTGTATTAAAATTAGCTGCACGTAAATCAGCTTTCGTAAAATCAACTCCTGCAAGGTTTGCACGATAAAAATTTGCGCTGCGTAAATCTGCTTGAAAAAAATTAGCTCCCCTTAAATCAGCGCTACCAAAAGAAGTTTCAATGAGAATAGCTTGAGAAAAATTAGCTCCAGTTAATTTGATGTTTAAACGAGCTTTACTTAAATTAGCTCCGCTTAAATTTGCCCCGCTCATTTCTACACTAGAAAGATGAGCTTCTATCAAGTTAGCACCACTCAAATTAATTTGATTCCAGTTACAAGTATATCTATCTATTTTAATTCCTTGAAAGTTAACCCCACTCAAATTAGCGCAACTAAAATTAGTACCTTTTAAATTAGCCCCAATTAAATTTGCTACTCGTAAATTTGCACCAGCAAGATTAGCGCTACTCAAATCAGCATCACTTAAATCAGCTTTTTCCAGAGATACACCAGGAGCAATTAAATATGCTCCAGCTTCCCTAGGATTAAAATCTACAGGAAAGCGAGTATTTTCATCATAAAGAGCTTTTTGTAAATTTGCCCCTACTAATTTTGCTCCTTGCAAATCTACAATGTATTGAGAATTTCCTCTTAAGTTTGCTTTAGTAAGATTGGCTCCAGTTAAATTAGCATTTCTGAGTTTAGCAAAACGCAAATCTACTTTTATGAGTCTTGCTTTACTGAAATTAGCATCATTCAGATAAGCAAATCTAAATTTTACTTCAGTTAAGTCTGCTTGACTAAAGTTTGCTTTTCTAAGATTTGCTGATTGGAAATTAGCTTTGCATAAATCTGTTTGGCTAAAATCAGTTTCACTCAAATCTGTCTCAGCTAGGTAAGCTTCACTGAGGTTAGCTCCTTTTAGTTGAGCATTTTTTAATTTACTATATCCTAAGTGTGCCTTGTGAAGATCGGCATTTTTGAGATTAGCTTTTTCCAATTGTGTACTATGAAAACTAGCTTCGCACAAGATAGCTTCTTGCAAGTTAGCTTCACTTAAATTCTTACTATTTATCTTGAATTTATTGAGATTTGCTCGGAAAAGATTAATTCCCGTAAAATCGCTTTCTCCCTGTTGACAACGTTGTTTAAATTCTTCGGCAGAAATGACAGGTTTTTCGATTATTGCATGATCTGCGTAAAAGCCGAGGAATAACAAGATTCGCTCAATTTGAAATTCTTCGTCACTAAGATAGTTGACATTTCTCGAACTTTGTGAGCTAATTTTGGGAGTAATGCTCGCGCGTACGGTAAGGTCGGCGTAGTCATTGCGACCTTCCCCCTCGACTTGATTGTTAAATTTTGCTGTTAATTCTTCTAGTTCGCGCTTTAGCTTGAGTAAACATTTCTTAAAAGAATTATGTTGTCTTTCTAACTGCGTAATTCGAGCGACTGAAATGGTTGGTTCGTCGGGAGAAATAGTCATGATTTTATCTATCTTAAGAATAAAGACTTGAGCCGGAAAGTTACTTATAATATAAGCATAGAAACAAGATATCCCAACGTCAGCGTAGCGATCGCCACTCAAGATTGAGAACACATCTCAAAAATCAGTGACCGCGATCGCACCGACAAACGGGATCTTATCACTCTAGTTACCTGTCTATTCTCACAAACTTACCGTGGCGCAGATCGCTGCATGGAGGTAGCTTTTACGAGATAAATAATACAGATAACGAAATCGTCCTCACACCCGATTAGCAAACACAATCAAGCAAGGAGCAAAAGAATGAAAACCAAATTATTAGCGATCGTCACCTTAGTAGCTCCCCTATTTTTCGCTATTCCCACTAAAGCCGAAAATCCGCAGCACGTAGAGCGGCTTTTAACAACGGGACAATGCTACGGGTGCAATCTCTCAGGGGCAGATTTATCAGAAGCTCACTTAATCGGCGCTGATTTCCGCGAAGCCGACTTACGCGGAGCTAACCTCACAGGAGCCAACCTCGAAGGTGCTGACTTCACAGGAGCCAACCTCGAAGGTGCCAACTTTACCGACGCTTTTCTGACCAACGCTAGTCTTAACAACGCCGATCTCGACGAAGTTAATTTTACCAGCGCCACAATTCACGACGCTCAAGTAGAAGGAGCTTCGATGAATGACCTTACCATCACCGATGCTGATATCTTTAACACCAAAATTGGTGTTGGTGGTAGTTACGACGAACTTTAAACCCGAACCAGGGCGACAATTGAATACTACTTCTCCACTTAAATAGTTGAGATTTCTGGGGTACGACAACAGTTGTACCCTTATTTTCGTTGGCGAGATCCTCTAGCGCTGGCGTTACCGCACCAATCGCACCACAAATCTGGAAGAGAAAATTTTGATAACACATCAGACTACACAGATTTAAGTTTTTCGGCGAGATCCTCTGAGGGCGCAAAAATCACATCACTCAATCGCCAAACTAGGTTTAACAATCGCTGGTACAATACGCTGACAAGCCATTTTCCCACCGCCAATATTTCTCGCTACAGGACCAATTTGTAAAGCAGCCAAACCACCCATAATAAAAAAGCTAGACTTGGGCAGACGTAAATGTTCGTCTAGTACAGGTAAACCGTTAACTATTTCTGTGGGATAAGCCTCCAGTACGTCTTGTAATAAGGGATGCTCTGTAACATTAAATTTCGTACCAGTAGCCAACCAGATACGGTTAAACTGATGTCTGTTTCCATCATCACAACAAACCTGCCAAAGATTATCTTGCCACTGTGCATCCCTAACTTGACAGCATTCATCGATCCTCACTTTGCCTTCGTGGGCTGCTTTTCTCAATTGCAGCATCATTTCGGGAGTCATCGAACCGCCATTACGGGCTTGCTGAATTTGCTGATAACGCTCATACCAATCAGTTTCGGCGTGAAAGTTTTTGAGATATTTTGGACCTAACCAACCAGGAGCGGCATCAAAGATTCTCGATTGTAACTGTTTTCTCGTCATTAACGTAACAGTCGCACCCAAGTTTATAGCACCTTTGGCTAAATGTCCGCTAGTCAAGCCACCACCAACGATTAAAATCCTTTCTCCTGTTAACTTAAGTCGGTTCAAGTTTACCTGTTGCGAATGACACAATTTATCTGAGGGATAATCTGAAGTAATTTTCTCTACCCAATCAGGAAGCTGCACTTTACCACTTCCCGTAGCTAGTACCACTCTCCGAGCAATAATAGTTTCTCCCGTATCTAAAATTAATTCAAATCGAGAACGAGAAGCACGTTCAATCGGCAAAACCCGAACTACTTTAGCCGGATAAACCTTATCTGCTAACTTCCAGCGACGAATTACCTCCTCACAAAAATCGTTGAATAGCTTGGTTCCTGGTCTGTCATAGGGAGGAAACAACTCACTATGTCTATTTTCCGCAAAGGTTCTTAATTGATGGGGATTAGGATCTGGATGATGAACGGCAGGCGATCGCAAATAAGGGATTTGCTGCGCCTCAAATTGTTGCTGCCATTGACTCAGCCAAGTCTGACTCGGATCGAAAACTAGGAATTTACGATAATGCTTCGCGCTTTTTTGTAACAGGTGGGTAGTTAAAGTTAGAGCCTGAACTCCTGCACCAATAATCGCACTATCGATATAGTTAGGTAATTTCACTCGCAAAAAATAATGATAATAGTCTCTTTTAGTCTATGATAATGATTATCATTTCAATTGGCGAACTTTCCGATCGACTTTATGACTTCTCCTAATCAACATTTAACCAATCGTCCTCGTCGCCTCCGTCGCACCGCATCATTACGTCGTATGGTGCGAGAAACCCAATTAACCGTTAACGATTTAATTTATCCCGTATTTGTCATGGAAGGGGAAAATCGACAAGAAGAGATTCCTTCGATGCCAGAAATCTATCGTTATTCCCTCGATTTACTGCTGAAAGAAATAGCCGAGGCTGCTAATTTGGGAATAAATGCAGTTGCCCTATTTCCCCTGATTCCTACAGAAAAGAAAGATAACGCAGGCACAGAAAGCTACAATCCCGATGGTTTAGTACAGCGTACAGTAAAAGCAATTAAGCAAGAAATTCCTGAAATTACCATTATTACCGATGTAGCCCTCGATCCTTTTTCTACCTACGGTCATGATGGCATCGTCGAAGAGGGAAACATTCTCAACGACGAAACCGTAGCAGTGCTAGTAAAACAAGCAATTTCTCAAGCAGAAGCAGGAGCAAATATAGTCGCCCCTTCCGATATGATGGACGGTAGAGTCGGAGCAATCCGTCGAGGTTTAGATGCTGCTGGTTACTTCGATGTGGGAATTTTAGCCTATTGCGCTAAATACGCCTCAGCTTATTATGGTCCATTCCGCGATGCTTTAGAATCTACCCCTCAATTTGGCGACAAACAAACCTATCAAATGAATCCTGCTAATAGTCAAGAAGCAATTAAAGAAGTAGCCTTTGACATTGCTGAAGGTGCAGACATAGTAATGGTCAAACCAGCTTTAGCTTATCTAGATATTATTCGTCGCATCAAAGAATATACCAACTTACCCGTTGCTGCTTATAACGTCAGTGGTGAATACGCGATGGTTAAGGCTGCTGCACAGCAAGGTTGGATTGATGAAAAGAAAATAGTTCTAGAAACTCTTACCAGTATTAAACGGGCAGGGGCAGATTTGATTTTAACTTATTTTGCCAAACAAGTTGCTTTGATGTTGCAGTAAAAAGGGTTTTGACAATTAAAAAGCAAAAGAATCTCTACTATAGTAAAGCGATCGCTCGATTGTCTCTAAGTCCCGGTCAATCTCGGAATCAATTGAGCTAAATTACAAGGACGATGGCGGGAATCGAGTTGATCTTTGATAATACTCCATCAGTTTTTTCTGCTTTAGTTCTTATTAAATTAAGCTTCAAGAAAAATATTTTTCTATTTCTAAAACACTTTTACCAAAACAACTATTCACGATTTCAGTAACGCGATCGCTGTTTAAGCCAGGCAAAAAATCACTTGTCGTTAATTCTAAATATCCTGAATCACGATCAACAAAGAATCTAATTTGATTATTTTCCCACAGCCAAACTTCAGCAATCTTTAAATATTGATATTTAGTTAAATCGTCGATATTCCCTGATGTTAGATTAACTTCTACTGCCAAATCTGGCTTGTCTTTATCTGTCTCAAAACAGTAAGCCACATCAGGTTCTTTCCCTTCTTTCCCTTCTTCCTTGAGGGTAGTTTGATTGTAAGGAAACAGTGCCAAGTTATTTTTACGACAGTAAGCCCAAATAATTGCTCTAATATAATCGCCAATCAATTCATGGTTACGTCCTGGGGACACAATAGTAATTACTCCGTTGCGAAATGAGACTCGTTTACTCGGTAAATTTAAACTAATATATTCAGCCCAAGTCGTATCAGTAATTGTAGTAATGCGATCGCTTTTTTGTGTTCCAATACTTAGCATTTTTACTCAGGGGATATATTTTTTTGATTCTTTACCTATCTTATCTTATATTATAGCCAGGATAGTGACTAACAGGCGATCGCATAGGCGGTTTGTATTAATAGCAGTTTACCTATTAATGCTTGTTAGTTTAAATATAAACTCAAGGTCTTTCGTGTAAGAACCAGCGATCTATATGTAGTAAAGCTTTAGCGTGTTCGCGAATCGCCACTCCTGGTAGTATTAAAGTACAAGGTGCGAATTCGTAGTGTTGAGCAGCTAATTCATAAGCCTCTATTGGGGTTTGCGGTTTGTTATTGACGAACTGCCATAGATTTAATCTCCTTTTAGCCCTCGCTTGGATGATTAGCCTCTCGATAGAAAAGGTAAGCGAAAACTACTCATACTTTTTCTGATGCTGTTTTCAATATCAAAAATTACCTTTTGAATTCCATTTTCCTCGTCACCCAAAATATCTCTTTTCATTAGATTGAAGTAGTCTTCGATGTTTTGTTTAAGAATAGGTCGATAGTTAACTTCCGTATTATGGATATCCACTGCGTCCCAAACAATAATTGCTACAGTGACTACGGGACCCAATAGCTCTCCACCAACTAATGCCCCTGCTTTACCTAGAAAACTTGCACTTGCCTTAGCGACGACTTTAGTAGCGACCTTCGCAGTTACCTTTTCAATTGCTACAGTTGCTGCTTTCGCTAGTAATGCGCCACCGCCTAGACTTGCAATAGTAAAAGCTTTTAGCTGTAATGGAACTTGTCTTCCTTCAATGTTGGTTACGAGAACTGTTACATTTTCTAAATACTCATTCCAGTTGGCTTTAGGAATATTGTATTTAGTACGGATTTTCTCAAGATTCCGTTGCAGTTCGCTGGTATAGATATGTGAAATATCTCTTGAAATAGTCTTTAATTCCAGTTTTGCAATTTCAGGACGAAGAACACGATTTGTAAACTCCTGAAGAACTTCCTCATGAATTTTTTCTTTGGCAGTTGGGAGATTTTTATTAAAGACTCGCTTTCCAGCTTGTAATGTTCCATCCAAACCAAATTTTTGTTGAGTCCAGTATCCGAAATACCAATCTAAAAAATCACCGTCTTGGCTTGAGTCAACTCGGTTCATCAAGCTATCAACCCACTGATCAAGCTCATCTGAAGCAGTCGTTAAAGCTGCCTCACGAGCTGTTACTAAGGCATTCTCGATTTCTAATGTGAGTTTATCTGCTTGAATTGTAACTGTAGAACTATCAGATACTCCAACAGGATTGGATACAGAAGACGTTAGACTTCCAAATGCAAAATAACGTCCGAGAGAAGAGAGAATAATGAGAATCAAAATACTCCACAAAATGGTAGAGACAATACGCCAGCCCAACTTTAGAAACCTCTGCCATGTAGGAATTATCTCTACAGTATCGAGCAATACTAAATTGGCAGCAAGCGATAGAAAATCTTTTTCTTTCGGAAAGTCACACTTAATCCCTGTAATTGCAAGCCAATTCAGCAAATTCTCAGACTGCTTTGACACTTCAGGTTTTGACACTTCAGGTGCTTTCATAGATTCGATAAATGTAATTTAGACTACAATTTCAACTCTTGATGAACTTAAGGAACTAAACAATATGGCTGAATGCCTAACGGCAATTTTACGATACAGTTTCAACCGAGAGTTAAGAGGGCTAACCACGAACTATACGGATTTTTTCCATCTAATCACCCCCAATACGGATTTTCTTAAGATTTTATCCGCATAACACCCTGCATAGGGATGTTCGGAAATTTTATCTATACCCGACACTATTAGAACATTCTCGACTGGGATGGTTAGTCGCGATCGCTTTATTACTGATTCCTGCGATTATTGCGGTCTTAGGTGCGAACTCCTTTGCAACCATAGCCGATCGCATTCTCTGCGATCGCTTTAATCAGCCAGACGTTGACAAAATTCTTGATGAGGGGCTGAATCTAATCCTCGTTGCAAGATCGCTAATACTTCCTTCATTTCCCCAGATAATAATTGAGACGTTGCCAACCACAAACCAGGAAATACTTGCGATCGCATAATTCCATCACTATCTGGTTCTAATTTAAGATATTCTCCTGCTTCCAAACTAAACCAATCCAATTCGCGATCGTATACTCGCCAAACTAAATACTCCTGTACCCCATTGCGTCGATAGGCTCTTTTCTTATCATACAGATCGTAGGCTACACTACTAGCAGCTATCTCTACTACCAATTCTGGCGCACCTTCAATGTAATCATCGCTGCTAATTCTCGTTTGTCCGCGATCAATCATCAGTACGGCATCTGGTTGGGGTGCATTGTCTAAATCTAGCCTAACAGTGGAATTATCTCCTAATGCTACTTTGGGAGTAAATGCCTGATAAACTCCCAACCAGGTCATTATCTGACCATGAGGTTGACCGTGACTTCTAAATCTTAACGCTGCTGGCACGTAAACAACTCCTTCAATCAATTCCGCTTTCTTGAGATGTGGCATCGCTGCGTAACGCCGTTCAAATTCAATGCGATTCAGGCGATCGCCATTTTCTAGCGGTGGAATCCTGGAAGTAGTGAGATCGGATTGATTAGCTACCATTCTTGCTTTTGGGAAACTATATTGACCATCCTAACGGAAGTTTGGGCTATTTATAAGGAAAACGAGCGATCGCTATTTTGAATTGCTTGACAAAAAATTGTGCGATCGCCTAAAACTAGTGTTTGATAAATTGCTTAACTTGACTTGATTACATTTTTTTTCTTATACAGGTTGTCAGAAATCTTCATCAATATTAAACTCATCAATCTTGAACCTCCTCATTTCTTCAGATTGCTCCTTGTCTTTCAGCATTCGATCAAGCTCATTAACAAAACTCTCAATTCTACAGATAACTCTATCAACAACTGATTGATCAACAGAAATTTCTTTCTCTTCTTTTGTTTTTCCATTCCTATGCACTAAATCATGTCTGGTTACTATATCTCTCTGAATCTCAGAGAAATTTGGAAAACTAATATCAAACGTTGATTTGTACATATTACTAACTTTAGGTAGGTTATGATAAATAACTTCCAGCATTGCCTTTTTAGCTATCTCTTCAGCTTGATCAACGTAACTAAAAAGCTCATTCATGCCAAGCCTTCTGTCCCTGAAGTCCTTAAATGACGAAAAGAAGGATTTGAGATATGTCTGATTTGACAATACTGTGTTTATAAATGCATCGGATAAATAGGTTTCAAGACATGTCACTGCACTAATAAAAATTTGCCTCTTGAGAGTCCTTTGTGCATTAAAATCACCAGTGCTGAGGCTATTGAGTTTTCGCAAACTGGAAATTTCATTAGAAAATGTATGGTAAAACTCAGTGTTAGATAATATTGCATCTAACTGATCTTCATCTACATAGTCTTCGTGAGGAAGCTGATAGCCATCGAAATCTTGCAGCAGTTCACCACCTTCTACCTCGGTATTTGTATAATTTACTGCTCCGATGGGATATTCCCAGATATTAAAGGTTGCTTCGACTTGATAATCTCCCTGCTCACTTTCAAAGATAATGGTTGCATAGTGATGGAGTTCTGCTCCCATTCCCCTGTCTGGATCGGAACACTCAGAGTCCCACTCTAAATCATCGGAACTAACCTCAAAAACTTCACCCGTTTCCGGAATCGTCAGTTTAGCAATACCTGTACAGAACTCAGCTTTATAAGAGTTCGGCATGATTTTCTCCAACTGCTGCTGTTTCCAAAATCCCATCTAGCCACGAACCTCAACGTACAACTAACTTCACAGTAGCTTGACGCTTCAAAAATAGTATCAAACAAGATTCAAAGCGATTTTTAAAGCTTTTTGTACTTTAACAGATAAATCTGCTGATAAGTTGCCTAGTTTTCTCTGAAAAACTGATGCACTTACTGTGGCTATTTTATCTGCTCTTATCAAAGATGTTTTCTTTAAGCCTGTTTGTGCAAATTGAGCATCACTATCTTGAATTAATACCCAGCTATTTCGCAAACCACCAGCAGGAACTTTAGAAAATATACCCACAATAATTACTTCTTCTCTATGTATTGCTAAAATTAGTGCAGGTCTTAATTTAGCAGAAGTTAGATCGCTAAAAGGAAATCTGACCAGCCATATTTCTCCAGGTTGAGGTTTAGACATCATAGATATCTTCTGACTCATCGTTCCATTCTGTGAAGCCAGTTTCCGCCAGTTGCATCATTTTTATAGTTTCTAGTTTTTCTTCTAATTCTTCCATTAGTGTTATTTGTTCTTGTATCGGTAACTGAAAGATCATTTGTTTGATTTCTTCTAATGTTGGCATAGTTTTAAACCCAATCTAGTCATCTCGATTATTATTGTCTCAAATTGATAAAGGGATGGGATAAATGCGTAGCGAAGCCATGCCGTAGGCTTATCGCTTTTTTGAACTGCTTGAAAAAGCTTATGCGATCGCACTTCACCAACCCTATATCAAAATATTTAAAGCGATCGCTCAATTTTATCAATCGTCGATCAGATCTTCCAAGCTGTATTTTCGTTCTTGAGGAAAGCGATCGCCGTTGATACTACTTTTGGTTTTTTTGACGGCAGCTTGATATGCTTTACCGTAGAGAAAATCTAGACGTTGAGCCAGATGGTTGCGTAAATTAGTGGTTAATTTATTGTTAAGCTGTAGTCTGAATCCTGTTATTTCTGCTTCCCAATGGTTACGATTCCACTCCGATTGTTCGTACCAGTATTCAATTAGTAACAGATGAAGCATTATTAGGTAGGCAAATTGCTCTACTGATGACTTTTCGCCTCTTACCAATGCTTCTATCTCCTCAACCAAATTATCGATGTCTAAATGTTGAAAATCGCGATCGCGCAATAATTGTGCTTGCTCCAATAGCCAGGAATCATATTCTGTATCAATGTTAGGTTTTAACATAGTCCCTAAAACTAAAAAAAATTAGCTGTTAACATTATTTTACTGCACGACTTTTAAATGTACGGCTAATTCTCCAGGAAATGCTTACTGTAGCTTATTGGAGTGGGTAGAAAAATATGGCTATCAAATTGCTGGCTCTACTTGCTTGGTTCTCCCGTTTGTTTCATTTGACGAGCGACCCCGCCGAACTTAGTTCGGCTAGGGAACGCGCGAGTGTTGGGCGATTAGCCGCCGCCTAGCCTTCGGATCGCATTTAACTCGATATTTGTTAGAGTATCAATAACTGATATTTATTCTTTTAACATACATTACTTGTAAATATCTCCTCTCGCTCCAATTGCATAAATAATAACGTCCCTTGAATCAAAATCAACTGTAAAAATTACTCTGTTCTTACCTATGCGTAAGCGATAGTAACCTTTCCAATCACCTTTCATTTTTTTGATATCTAGTTCTGTGAAAGGAATTATTCCTTGTTCTTCGATAGCCAGGATAATTAATTTAATTGAAGAACGAATATTTGCAATTTCTTGAGGATTGGATTTTTCGAGAAATTTAATCGGTTGTTTGCGAAATCTGACCGCCATTTTTGACCCAATCTGTTAAATCTACTAATTCTTCTTTTTCCGTTGAAGGTATCCCGAATTCTATTTCTAATTCTTCTTGTTCTTTGTCACTAACATAAGGAATCAAAATTTGAGATAAACTAGCTCTTTCTTCCTGGATAACTTCTTTTATGGTTTCTTTGATTAAGGCTTTTAATTCTTGTTTTTCCATGTTGTTGTTATTTACAGTTATTTAGCTATCTAAATTTTAGCAGCATAGATACGAGTGTAGTTATTGCAGTCGGAAGAGGTTCGGTAAATAGTTCGGTGATGACTTTAGAATCTAAGCAACCCGTGCAAACGATTACTGCACCTAAAAGAAGAGTTGTCGGGGTGGGAAATGTCGGTAGAGAACCAGGAAAAGCTACTTATACGCTTTATAGTCCGTATAGCGATCGCCTAGAATTCAAAAAAGTTTACTATGGCAAGAAAAAGGGATTTGGTATTTAGGGTTTGCTGAAGAAAATTAACTTTCTGTGTCTAGGGGATATGGTATCCGCAACCGAGCGCGATCGCTCTTTAATTTCCCACCGCAAGAAACCCGGTTTCTGATATTTACATTCACAGTGAATTCTGGATGAATTGATCCTCACTGATGACTTCAGCTAACTGATAGCAGGTTTCATCGAAAAAAATGGGTCTGAAACCCCGTCCTTCTAGGACGGCTTGAAATTGTGCTACAATAGCAACTACTGGAAACGAAAATCAAGTCCCCAGTAACCGCACCTTGAAAACTAGATATATAGGGTTCTGTACAGAAAAGCTTGTACAGGTAAAATATCTAAGCCACAAGTACCAGTATGGTAACGACACCGTACCGCAGGGCTTGCGGAATCGGGACTCTGCAATGAGTTGAAAGTCTGTGGACTCTGTGTAAGACAGTACATAGTTTTTTTGACTATGGTATGCAACGGTGAATGTTAGCGCAGCGGACGCAGCGTTAGCGAGTAAGCAGAAACCTAAATTGTAAGGTTTAGGAATTACCGTGCTTTTAGGGCGGTGAGGATGTCAAAGTCTAAATAGTCTCTGAAGTATCCAAAAACATTAGAGATAATTTCTCGGTTTTCTGGATATTGTTTCAAGCCCTGCTGCGAATCAGCGATCGCCGTTAAACTAGAGCTTGACGTGAAGGCAAGGAAGGAAGCGATCGTGAAGCAAATCATCTATTCTGGGTTTTTGGCAATTTTAGGAACGATCGCCAGTATTGACACTGCGATCGCACAAGTTCAAAATCCTTCAGATACCT
Source organism: Oscillatoria sp. PMC 1068.18 (assembly GCA_035968095.1). Lineage (GTDB taxonomy): Bacteria > Cyanobacteriota > Cyanobacteriia > Cyanobacteriales > SIO1D9 > IIICB1. The sequence goes on along the minus strand of JAWQFW010000042.1, from coordinate 10,884 downwards.
TGAAGACATTTACTGATTGGTGTCTCAATCAAAACGATTTAACCCCAGAGGCTCGTCATACGGTTCAAGTATTATTAGAGCAAGTAGAAACAGAAGAGTGCGATCGCGCCACAGAAATTCTCACCCAAAAAACAGAGCTTAATCTAAGTGAAAATGCGATTGTAGACGTAAAACCCTTAGCCAATCTCCACAATCTGACAAGGCTTTATCTTGGTTACAATGAGATTGTAGACGTAAAACCCTTAGCCAATCTCCACAATCTGACAGCGCTTGTTCTTTGGAACAATGAGATTGAAGATGTAACCCCCTTAGCCAGTCTCCAGAATCTGGAAGAGCTTTATCTTATTAACAATGAAATTGAAGATGTAACGCCTTTAGCCAATCTCCACAATCTGACATTGCTTTGGCTTCATGGGAATGAGATTGTAGATTTAAATCCGTTAGCTAATCTCCACAATCTGAGATGGCTTGGGCTTAGTGAAAATGAGATTGTAGATGTAACCCCGTTAGCTAATCTCCACAATCTGACACGGCTTGAGGTTGGTGGAAATGAGATTGAAGATGTAAACCCCTTAGCCAATCTCCACAATTTGACACGGCTTGAGGTTGGTGGAAATGGGATTGTAGATGCAACCCCCTTAGCCAATCTCCACAATTTGGAAGAGCTTCATCTTATTGACAATGAGATTGTAGACGTAACCCCCTTAGCCAATCTCCAGAATCTGACACGGCTTGAGCTTCGTGATAATGAGATTGTTGACGTAACGCCTTTAGCTAATCTCCAGAATTTGACAACGCTTGGGCTTGGTGGAAATGAGATTGTAGATGTAACCTCCTTAGCCAATCTCCAGAATTTGACAACGCTTGGGCTTGATTTCAATGAGATTGTAAATATAACCTCCTTAGCCAATCTCCAGAATCTGGAAGAGCTTTTTCTGAGTTTCAATAAGATTGTGGATGTAACCCCTTTAGCTAATCTCCACAATCTCGAATTGCTCGATCTTGGTTCTAATAATATTGGAGATGTAACATCTTTAGCTAATCTCCACAATCTGACAACTCTTAGGCTTCGGGGAAACGATCTCAATTTTCCCATTTGTCCAATTCAACCAGAAACTGTTTGCAGGTTCGAGTAGAAGACTAATTTCGCTGTGGTCATGAAAGCAAAAGTAAAATTTGCGGTGGTAGGAGATGTTCACAACTGATGGGAAACTAAAGATTGAATTGCCCTTGAACGTATGGGGTTCGATCTATTTTCGTGGGGGATTTTGGTAATGATGCGATCGCCCTTGGCGCTAGCGCTGCCGCGCTTATCTCTATTAATCTGGGAATCAATTGACGAATTTCACAGGTGACTATCAACCTACATCGTACGGTCGGAATGCCACAAATACTAGATGAAATATGTATTCAAGTACAATAGTTAATCAACTCAACCTAGAACAACTATGTCTCGCGCGAAAGCCCTGCAATATTATCTTCTCACCCGTTTAATGCTCGCACCGTTGATGTTGTTTACCATCGTCACCCTCGTTTTTCTCCTCTTGCGAGCAACTCCCGGAGATCCTGCTGACGCTATCTTAGGTAATCGCGCCCCAGAAGCAGCAAAAGTTGCCCTGCGCGAACAACTTGGACTCAATAAGTCTTTGTTTCTGCAATATCTTGATTATCTCGGCGATTTGCTCCGTCTCGATTTAGGAAAATCCCTTACCAGCGCTGGTTTACCCGTTTGGGATGTAATTCAGCAATATTTTCCGGCGACAGTGGAACTCGCTTTTTTTAGTATGTTAGTTGCGGTAATTGTCGGCGTTGGTGTCGGGATGATTTCCGCTTCGTTTCCGGGTACATTTGTCGATGCTGGTGGGAGACTTTTTGGGATTATTACCTATTCTTTACCTTTATTTTGGGTAGGAATGGTTTTGCAATTAATTTTTGCTGTCGGATTAGGTTGGTTTCCAATTGGGACTCGTTTTCCGATTAGTTATCCGCCGCCACCAACGCTTACTGGGCTATATACTTTTGATAGTCTTTTGAGTGGTAATTTGCCACAATTTTTCATTGCGTTGCATTATTTAGCTTTGCCTTGTCTGGCTTTAGGCGTGCTTTTAAGCGGTATTTTTGAGCGAATTGTACGGGTAAATTTGAAGAAAACTTTGCAAGCAGATTATGTGGAAGCAGCGAGAGCAAGAGGAATTCCGGAAATTAAAATTCTCTTTAATCATGCTTTCAAAAATGCTTTAATTCCGGTAATTACGATTCTGGGATTGACTTTTGCGGCTTTGTTGGGAGGAGCGGTTTTAACTGAAGTTACTTTCTCTTGGCCCGGTTTGGGTAATCGTCTTTATGAAGCTATTTCTCTGAGAGATTATCCGACGGTACAAGGAATTATGGTCTTTTTCGGCGCGATCGTTGTGGTGGCTAGTATTGTAATTGATATTGCTAATGCTTATGTCGATCCGCGTATTCGTTATTAATAGTAGGGGACCCTCCCCCTGTGGTTGCCCCTATATTTGGCGAGTGAGAAGTTTCTTAACATTTTTCGTTAAAATTTTTCTCACAAATTTATTTTTTTACCCGAATTATGGCAAGCTAAAATTACAAGTATTCCCAAGCCGATTAAGCGAAGGGGGAATGTATGAATACGCAAGAAACAACCCAAGAAGTATTAGCTAATGAATTACCGAGTGTGGGGGCGATCGCTGGTAGCGGTTTCAAAAAGATTTTTGTGGCTCTCGATCGCCATAATCAAAGTAAGATTTTTGCGAAAGCGCTAGGGTTAGCACGGCAAGCTGAAAGCAATTTGATGATTTTTCACGGTATTAGCGAACAATTGCTCAAGTCTCCAGATATGGTGAATACAGCCAATCCTTGGGCTTTTGATAGCTTTTATCCTCCGGAAAATTTTCAATATTTGGAAGCAGTACGCGAGCAAGCTTTGAATGAAGTTGTGGGTTGGTTGCGATCGCTGTGCGAAACGGCAACAAATCTCGGCGTTGCTACTGAATTTGATTATAAAATGGGAGATCCCGGACAAGTAATTTGTAATTCTGCAAAAAGTTGGGGTGCAGATTTAATTATTGTTGGTCGTCGGGGTCGCACTGGTTTAAGCGAAATTTTGCTTGGTAGTGTTAGCAATTATGTTTTGCATCATGCTTCTTGTGCAGTTTTGGTTGTGCAATAAAGGTGACAGTTTTTTCGAGAATTCGCTCAATTATGTTGCAAAATAAGTAGCAGAAAACAACGATGTTAATTTAATTTTCTTGAGTTACTCTTTCAATTTGCGTTTGAAAGTAAGCTTCTTGATAACCTAACATTTCTGCTATTTTTAAACCTTCTTGGAACATAGTTAAAGCTTGAGCATTGTTGGCTTGTTGCAGATAAATTTGCGCGAGATTGTCATAAGTATTCATCAAATGATAATAATCATAAGACTGTTGTTCGACTTTAATTAGTTCTTGATAAACTTGAATTGCGTAGTCAGTTTCGTCATAAGCTGCGTAAAGTTGGGCTAGTTGGTTTAGTGCGTTACGAGCATAAGCAAGTTGTTCCAAAGACCAAGCTAATTCAAAAGCTGCGCGATAGTTTTTGCTGGCTGGTTCTGGTTGATTAATTGTGCGATAATTATTAGCAAGAGCAAGTTGAAGTTCGACTAATTCAACTAATTGTTGATTTTCGCGATAAATTTTGGCTAATTGTTCTTGAATTGGGATTGCGTTTTCTGGCTGTTTTGCTTGTTGATAAATAAAAGCTAGCTGTTTGAGATAATTTAGTTGTTCGAGAGGTAGAAGCGATGAATTAGTTAAGTTTAGTAATTCTTCATAAGCTTGGGCTGCTTGGGAATAATTAAACCAAGTTAAATTTAGTTTTCCGATAGTTTGTAATGTATTGGCGATCGCGCTAATATCTTGAACTGCCCGCGCTTGTTGTAAAATTAGCTCATAAACTGATAAAGCTTGTTTCGGAGCGCGAATTTGCTCGTAAGCAGTAGCTAAAGCAGTCAGCAACTCTGAAGTTAACTGATTTTCGTTTGCTGCTTCTTCCTGAATAGTTTGTAAACGCTGAGTAATATTTTGGACATCTTGTTTACGATTATTATTCCAAGCAATTACTCCCACTTTTGCTAAAGAATTCACCTCTTCAATTCTACCCAAAAAGCGCCACAAACGCAACTCTCGATACCAAATTGTAAACGCTTCATCCGGCTTTCCACTATTAAATAAAGCAGTTGCTTCTGCGTTCAATTTAGCCAATTCTGGTTCTAAACGCAAACGTTCCACTGGAGAAAGAGAGCGATCGCCACTTAAATCAGGTAATAATGGATCGGGAGTAGTAATTTCTAAAGGACTAACTTGCGGTTGCTGTTGGGCTAAGACTAAATTAGAATTGCCAAACCAAGACGTATTTATTGCTAAACTGCCAACAATTATTGCTATTCCAAATTTCAGCATTTTTGAGTAACCTTTCAAGTAGCCCATTTTAATTTTACCCGGTTTCACTTAACTTTGCTACCCGATCTGACTAAAAAAACGCAACTAAGTTTCTGCTTAATTATTCTCCCGCTTGTTGTTGAATTGTTGAAGTTGATTTTCTACAGGAGCGAACTAATACAATCCAGGATTATGTTAAGCTTTAATTATTGCTGATATATTATTTATTATTTTGCTAGCAAAATGCTTTTTCGGAATAAGAATTGATCGTTTTTAGGCTTTAGAATATTGACGCACTGCACAATAATAAATTATTAGTTTATAGTTGGCAACTTTAATACTAAATTTATCCAACTTTGCTTTCGTTATGCTACATAAAATTGTATAGAGATATTGGACATAACCTCCCTAAAAAATCTGTATCTGTAGTATTTTTTTAGGTAAACGGTAAATAATTAGGATTCTATTTTTTCTAATCCTCAGCCCCTATTTCAGGTTCTACTGAAGAAACTTCTACTTTTCGCGTCCAATCTACGTTAGGCAAATGCTGAGAAGCCAAATCATCTTTATTTGAATTCGTTATCTCATCCCAAACACCTTGGGGTACAAAAAATTCTTCAAAAAGCTGTGGAAGTAAATCGGCTTGTTGACTCTTAAACAAAACAATTAGTGGCGAAGAATGAATAATAACTTTTTTAAGCAACATTATTCATTTCTTCAGCTAATTCTTCAGCAGTATATTGCATAAAATCCACTTGATAGCGAGTTAAAGCAGTAATAAAGTCAGCCCGATTTAAACCAGCAATTTCTGCTGCTTTAGCTTGAGATACTTCTCCTAACTCATACCATTTTATTGCCGCAGCTATCCGCATTTCGTTAACAAATTCTTCAGGAGACTTTCTCAAAGCAGAAAAAACTGTTTCTGGTAGTTGAATAGATAAGTTTTTCATGAGATAATTATTGAGATTATGTGAACTATCATAGCAACAGAGTGAAAAATTAGTGAAAATTCCTAAACTGAAGTTAATAACAAACAAAATAGCTAAACTGATTTTGAGCTTAGTCTTGATAATAAGTTTAACTGCTTGCAGCACAAATCGACTCAATGCCCAAGAACGCATATTTCTCGATTTGAAATTAGAATTTTTAGACGAATATCAGTTGCCAAAAAGTAACTTTAATGGTACTAAAGTTGGAGGATTATCAGCGATCGCCTACGATCCCGCTTCCACGAACTACTATGTAATTTCTGACGATCGCAGTAACTTTGCCCCCGCGAGATTTTATACCTTCAAGATTGGCTTCAATCAAGAAAACCTAGATAACATCACCATTGAGAAGGTCGAAGTCAAAAACGTTACTTCTTTGCGGAACGAAAACGGACAAACCTATCCTGCGGGAAGCATCGATTTTGAAGGAATTGCCGTTTCACCGAAAAGAACAATTTTCGCTTCCAGTGAAGGAATTGCCAAGCAAAAAATTGCGCCTTTGATCGCTGAATATGACATCGAAACTGGTAAACAACTCTCAAAATTACGACTTCCAGATCGCTATTTACCCAACGAAACTGACACAGAAAACGAACCCCCACGAGGAGTACAAGATAACCTCGGATTTGAATCCTTAACTTTAAATCCCAACGGATTAGCCACCAGCGATCCGTTTCGTTTATTTACCGCCACCGAAGCTGCATTATTACAAGATAAAATAGCCTTAAATCCCGAAACTAGCGATCGCCTCCGCTTTCTCCACTACGTCATCGGACCCGTAGGTTCCCCATTATTACTAGCCGAACACTTGTATTTACTCGAACCTGCACCCAAAAACGCGATCGCCAACGGCTTAACCGAAATTACCGCGATCGAACCAGAAGGATTTTTCTTAACATTAGAGCGCACCTTCGGCGCATTTGGAGCAGGAGCCAAAATTTTTCAAGTCATCATTGGTAACGCTACCGACATCTCCGGTGTTGACAGCATCAAAGGCGAACTCGGCGAACTCCAACCCCTGAAGAAAAAACTCTTACTCGATCTTAGCGAACTGGATATTTATCTCGACAACCTCGAAGCAATGACCCTCGGACCACGTTTTCGCGACGGAACCCAGAGTTTAATTTTACTCAGCGATGATAATTTTCGTGACAGCCAAGTAACTCAGTTTCTCTTATTTCGCCTGAGCGAGGGATGATTTTAAGATAGTCGGTTTGTTTAATAGCTAACACACAACACAAGAAATACTACAAAGACAACCTAGTTATGACAGAGATCAAAACCTTAGCTCAATTAATGGCAGCAGATTTTAGTAACCAAGAGCAAGCCTTTGAAAATCCGCCTTTATTCGCTCATATCCGCGTTTGTATGCGTCCTCTACCCTTAGAATTGCTGGATGGAATCAGTATGATGGTAGAGCAGGCTTACGATTATATGCTCAACAGCCCTTATCGACTGCGAGTGATTAAGTTAGTAGAGAGCGATCGCGGGATCGAAATTGAAAACTACCTTGTCAATGACGAGAAAAACTTCCACGGCGCAACTCGCGACTTAGACAGATTGTACACCTTAAAAGCAGACCAAATTGAGAAATTACCAGGCTGCAACATGATCGTCAAAAAAACAGCAAACGGCTTCGCTGGAGAAGTTGAACCCGGTAAAAGTTGCATGGTATTTCGCAAAGGAAAAAACACCTATCTCGACAGTAGCTTTGAAATCGACACAACCCAATTTATCAGCTACGATCGCGGACGAGATCCAGAAACCGACGAACAAGTCTGGGGTTCGGTTGCTGGACCCTTTCGCTTTGTCCGTTGGGGAAATTTTGCCGACGAAGTAAAAATTTAAAGCTTAAATTTGCTATTTTATTAGTTGCTCCCGCAGCTAGATCAGCTAAACCCGTTCAAGCGGGTTTTTTTGTTTAGTTAATAATTAAATTTATTGTTGGTACTATAATTAAATAGGTCAACAATTAAGTGAAAAATTTAAGATAAATTAAGGATAACAGCACAATTTGAGCTTCTGGAGAAAAATGTAGCAACAAACTAGAAAACTTAGCGGAGATTAGAGATGTTCCTGAAGTAGATGAAACTAAAATTTATCTTTAAGTTATCGGAGACAGCAAGCAAGCTTCCTCGGAAGAAAGAATGACATTGCCGATGAAAACCGATAAAAATGCCATTTAGAAAAGAATAGAGCTAATTTACCAGACAAAACGCCACACCGAAATTAGCAGCGCGAGATTTTTTGAACCCACCCAGACAAAAAAAATCCAAAATCCAATTCCCAAAAGCGTTACCGAGGGTACCAATACCTGGTACATTTACCGAGTATCGGTAAATAGATTTATAGACTGAAGTATGAAAGTCCTGGTTATTGGTGGCGATGGCTACTGCGGTTGGGCAACCGCACTACATCTGTCTAACAAAGGTTACGAAGTCGGCATCATGGATAACCTGGTGCGGCGTTATTGGGATAGTAAGTTAGGAGTAGACACTCTAACTCCGATTGCGTCAATCCAGCGTAGAATCCAACGCTGGCAAGATTTAACAGGCAAATCGATCGATTTGTTTGTTGGCGATATCACTGAATATGATTTTCTGATCAAAGCGTTGCGAGAGTTTGAGCCAGAAGCGATCGTTCACTTCGGCGAACAACGTTCCGCACCTTATTCAATGATCGATCGCGAACACGCGGTAATGACTCAAATGAATAACGTCGTCGGAACTTTAAACATTCTCTACGCGATGAAAGAAGAGTTTCCCGATTGCCACTTGGTCAAATTGGGAACAATGGGCGAATACGGTACCCCAAACATCGATATCGAAGAAGGCTACATCACAATCGAACACAACGGACGTAAGGATACCTTACCTTATCCGAAACAGCCCGGATCTTTCTATCACCTGAGTAAAGTACACGACACTCACAACATCCAATTTGCTTGTAAAATTTGGGGCTTACGAGCCACTGATTTGAATCAAGGTGTGGTTTATGGTGTCTTGACAGAAGAAACGGGTATGGACGAAATCCTGATCAACCGTCTCGACTATGACGGTGTATTTGGGACAGCATTGAACCGCTTCTGTATTCAAGCCGCAGTGGGACATCCCCTCACAGTGTACGGTACAGGCGGTCAAACCAGAGGTTTCCTGGATATTCGCGATACAGTACGCTGTTTAGAGTTGGCGATCGCAAATCCCGCCGAACCCGGTCAATTGCGCGTCTTTAACCAATTCACTGAAATGTTCAGCATCAGCGATTTGGCAAAGATGGTGAAAAAAGCCGGAAGCGCATTGGGACTCAAGGTAGATATTAAGAATTTAGAGAATCCTCGTGTTGAGTTAGAAAAACATTATTTCAACGCGAAAAACACCAAATTACTCGACCTCGGTTTGCAACCGCACTATCTTTCTGATTCATTGTTAGATTCGCTGCTGAATTTTGCTACTAAATACAAAAATCGCGTTGATAATCAGCAAATTTTGCCTACGGTTTCTTGGCATCGCAAATAGATGTTTGTGGGGATTAATGTTTCCCGAAACTTGCACAATTTAATTGATCTGTAGTGCGGGCATCTTGCCCGCTACTACCAACAGCAAACTACTTTCCAACCAATTGCCAAATTAGTGAGCCAAATGCTGCTCTCTAAATTATTATTGGGAAAAATAAGCTCAAAATTAGTCAGCGAAATGCTGTCACTACTTCTTGGTTTGAGAAAATAAACTCAAAATTAGGTAGCAAAATGCTGCGATTACCTCTTTAATTCAAAATAGATTAGTCAATCTTTGACCGACATTTTTTTTGCACCGCGCTGGCGATCGCCGAAATTGCTTTTCTCGATTCGTCGTCGTAAAATTGCCCCAACATCAGAGCAAGTTAACAGTTTTTTATGAGAATCGCCTTATTTACAGAAACCTTTTTACCTAAAGTTGACGGGATCGTTACTCGCTTGCGTCATACAGTCGAACATTTACAACGCAGTGGTGTTAACGTTTTAGTAATTGCTCCGGATGGTGGTTTAACTGAATACAAAGGCGCAGCGATTCACGGTTTATCAGCTTTTCCTTTGCCTTTGTATCCTGAGTTGAAATTAGCTTTGCCTCGTCCGACTATTCGTAAAGTTTTAACAGATTTTCAGCCAGATTTAATTCATGTAGTCAACCCGGCTTTTTTAGGGCTTGCTGGTTTATATTATGCGAAAGGTATGCGGATTCCTTTAGTGGCTTCTTATCACACTCATTTACCTCAGTATCTCCAACATTACGGACTTGCACCGTTAGAAGGTTTACTCTGGGAATTGCTGAAGGCGATGCACAATCAAGCTCAATTAAATTTGTGTACTTCTTCGGCTATGGTACAAGAATTAGTTAATCATGGGATCGAACGGGTTGACTTGTGGCAACGCGGTGTCGATACGGATATGTTTCGTCCGAGTTTGGCTTCAGGGAAAATGCGCGATCGCCTTTCTCAAGGTAACTCCGATGCTCCTTTGTTACTCTACGTCGGGCGGGTTTCTGCCGAAAAAGAAATCGATCGCATTAAACCTATCCTGGATGCTATCCCGAAGGCGCGTTTGGCGATCGTTGGCGATGGACCCCATCGAGAGGCTTTAGAGGCTCATTTCGCGGGGACTCAGACCTTTTTTGCAGGCTATATGCAGGGGATGGAACTCGCTTCGGCTTTTGCTTCGGCTGATGCTTTTATTTTCCCCTCCCGTACTGAAACTTTGGGTTTGGTTTTACTCGAAGCAATGGCGGCTGGATGTCCCGTTGTCGCGGCGCGTTCCGGCGGGATTCCGGATATCGTCACCGATGGTGTGAATGGCTACTTATTCGAGCCAAATGACCCCCAAGGCGCGATCGCCGCTACGCAACGTCTTCTCGCGGCTACTGAGGAACGAGAAACCATTCGCCAAAATGCCCGTCTCGAAGCCGAAAAGTGGGGTTGGGCGGCGGCAACGCAGCAATTACAACAGTTCTATCAAACTGTCATCGATTCTCAATCTTTCGTAGTCGCTGCTTAAGGCGATCGCACTTCTCTCGACAATAATTTTGGGTACGCCCTCCCCGCGTACCCCCTGAGAATTGAAACCAAAATTACTCAATTTCCGCAATCCTACTGTTTTCTGCCGTTAATTTCACAGATACAATTATTTTCAAGAGGATTTTGACGGCAAAATTACCGTGCATTCAGCGCTGGAAATAAAATTCAGGGATACTCCTGACATCGCGGACAGATCCTTAATAAAATTTAGGTGGCGATCGCCCCGCAAGCGAAAACCATTCCGATCTCGCATCAGGGTTAAGTGAAAACCAGACACCTCAAGTCTTCGGTTAAACTCAAGAAAAGCATCTACCTTAGCAACAACCGAAATTCTTTTTCGATTGCTAAAATCGCGACAGAGACGAAGTTAATAACTTGTCAAGAATAATTAATTAACCTTGACAAAATAATAATTATATGAT
>JAWQFW010000041.1:27437-27546 GCA_035968095.1 Oscillatoria sp. PMC 1068.18 | reverse complement strand
GACAAGGAGGAAATGGGGGACAAGGAGGAGTTGGGAGAGTAAATGTTGGTAAGACTATAGCTATTTATTCCCAAAACTGACCACACCTCCAATTCCGACCATACTCCCA
>JAWQFW010000041.1:5242-27337 GCA_035968095.1 Oscillatoria sp. PMC 1068.18 | reverse complement strand
ATTCCTCCAATTCCTCCAATTCCCCCAACACCTCCAACACTCCCAATTCCTCCAATTCCTCCAATTCCCCCAACACCTCCAACACTCCCAATTCCTCCAACACTCCCAATTCCTCCAACACTCCCAATTCCTCCAATTCCCCCAACACCTCCAACACTCCCAATTCCCCTAATTCCCCCAATCCCTAATCGCACTTTAAACCTATGAAAATTATCGCTTATCTTTATAGCGATCCCTTGCTAGAATCTGCATCCGACCCCACAGTTTGGGGTGTAGATGTAGATCGAGTTTATCAGGATTTAGGTAAGCGAATTTCTTTACAACGACTACTAGCAGATTGTCAAGCGGAACCACCAGATTATTTATTAGTTCGACGTTTGGACGAACTCGGAGACTCAACTACCCAAATCAATGAAACTGTTGCGGAAGTTGAAGCCCTCGGAATTAATATTATCGCGACGGAACAACCTTATATTTCCGCTCAATTTAGTGATTCTGCATCAGTTAGGGCAAATTTACGCCAATTACTCGTAGAAATCCAGGATAATCAACGCAGTCGTCATTTACGTCAAGGACACGCTCGCAATCGTCTTGCGGCTTTACCTCCTCCTGGCAAAGCTCCCTACGGCTATCGGCGCGGAAAAGAGCGCTATATTGTTGACAAAAGTACCGCACCTGTGGTAAAAGACTTTTTCGATCGCTTTTTACTTTATGGTTCATTACGGGGAGCAGTGCGCTACCTAGAGAAAAAATACGCGAAAAAAATTTCGGTGTCTACAGGGCGGCGCTGGTTGAGTAATCCTGTGTATCGAGGCGATTTAGCTTATAGAAACGGCGAAGTAATTTCTGATACTCACGCGGGAATTATTAGTAGGGAAGAAGCGGCACAAATCGATCGCTTGTTACGCCGGAACCGAAGCTTACCGCCAAAAACTGCTTCGGCTTCGCGTAGTTTAGCTGGGTTAGTGGTTTGTACGGAGTGTCAGTCGCCAATGACGGTAACAAAAGTTACTAGACGCGACAAAAAACAAGAATATGTTTATTTGCGTCCGATCGCCTGTCCTTGGCAACCCAAATGTAAAGCAATTCCTTATCAACAAGTTTTAGATACCACAATTGAGCGTATTTGTCAAGACCTACCCAGAGCAGTGAGTGGGAGAAAAATGCCTGACATGGAAGGAATCAAGCGATCGCTCCTAGATCAAATTGCCGAGAAACAAAGCATATTAACTCAATTACCAGACTTAGAAAAACAGGGGATTCTCGACACAGAAACCGCTCAACTACGCAGATATAAACTCCGCACCGAGATTGCCGAAAGGCGATCGCAAATCGCGCAACTTCCCCCAGTGAATCTTCAGGCGATCGCGCAAACCGTCTCAATCCCCCAATTTTGGTTAGACTTATCCGAAACCGAAAGAAGATTTTACTTTCGAGAATTCATCCAACAAATTCAATTAACTCGCCCCAAAAACAACACTTGGCAACTCCAATTAAAATTTATTTTCTAATCCAATCTCAGCAAATTAGCAGAGAAGAAATAAACGCGATCGCCAAATACTCAATTTACAGGTTCATACCTCCAACCCCAGATCGTGTGACGTTTAGCAACCGGAAATCCCAAACTATTATTAACCGTCGTAATACTCAATCGATTCCCCCTACCATCTTCAAACGTAAACAAACAAAAACCCAAACCCGTCCCCGAACAAGCTTCCACCTCACCCCAGCCTTCAACCCGCATAATCTCATTCCGAGGCACATCAAACTCATTTCCCGGTGCAAAACTCAGAGGTTGCCATCCCAGATCGATCAATTCAGTTCTTAAATCTCGATAAAGCTCACCCTGATTAATATTAGGTAACGGCAAAGAATTAACTTGCTGCACGGGAAGAACTGAGGCAAAAACAGTTAAAGCAGATCCAAATAACCTTCTCATCCTGAACCAATTCCTCCAGTTAACTTAACGCTGAAATTCGCTTTCAAATCCGAGGATAAAACCAATTTTGGCGATCGCCAGTAATCATCCCAACTTAGCACTCTTACCTTCTTTAAGCATCGCCAAAACAGAGCTTAACCAACTAAACTACCTGCGTCTGCACATAATCCGTACCCACAACACCACTATTGAAAATATCAGTAATATCCAAACTATTACCCACCGCAGTAGTGCTATCTTCTTGAGGATTACCCGATCCTTGAGCAAAAGCCGCACCTTGATAAAGTTCAGTCAATAACGCGATCGCATAAGTATGATTTCCGCTCAAATCAGACTCTCCCGGCTGATAAGCATCACTCCAATTCACCAACAAATCCAAATCCGCAAGAGGATCGTCATAACCCAAAGTATTACTCGTATGCAAAGCAACCGTTCGTTGAGCATCAGTCGCATTAAAACGATAAGTTTCTTGATCTAAGAAAGACTCACCCGCCTCAAACCCAGGTCCCGCCGGGTCCATACCCACGATCGCACCCACAGAACTACCCGTAATCAAATCATAAGTCTCGCCAGCATTCCCCATCACATGAGCGCCCAAACTATGACCAATCAAATTAGTCGTATCCGGGTTAGCCTCAATATCCACCAAAAAAGCCGCCAGATCGTAACCCACATCCACCACATTCGGAGCAACAAGAGAATACTCAGTCTTACTACTTCCGGCACGATCTGACCAATCCCAGAGAACCACATTCACCGCTTCAGAATAATAATCATGAATCGCAGACCCCAAATCCTGGAAGAGATTCTCCCCACCGTATAACTGAACCACACTATCAGTAAAACCGTGAGTAATCACAAACGTCGCCTGACTCGGATCGTAATCTTCCCATTCATTCGTGGAAAATGTCCCATCTTCTAACCATAAATTAGCTTCAGACCACCAACTAAACGGGTCGCTGACACCATCATCCACATTAAACTTTTCTTGGTTGAACCCATTTAAAGCAAAATCATCTTCATAAACAGAAGCCAGATTACTCGTACCGAAAATAGAGGTGTTTTTTTCAAACACAGGTCCAAAGCCAACATTAAGATCTCCAATTCCCACATCATTGATAGTTTTAGAGAAATCCAAACCTAAATTCGCAGATAAAGCTTCCAGCGCTAAATCTATGTCAAAGCCAAGATTAGTTTCGTTCAGCAACGATGCGTCTAAATCCACACTGGTAGTAAAATCCAAAACCCCATCACTATCAACATCGAAGTCATTAGGGACAGTAAAGACCAAATCTTGACCAAGATTGAACGAATATGTATCTCCATTTTCCAAGAAAATATTACCCGTCAGGTCATCAAGATCCAAATCAAAGCTTTGATTGAGATTAAGAGTACCAATCAAGTCTGCATCAATCAGATTATAGTCGGCTTTAATCTTACCGATGCCGATATCTTGGCTAAACGAACCTTCTAACGGAGGTACACCTGCTAAAGTTGTCGCAATCCCATCCAAGTCCAAAGTGGCGCTGAGAATCTCGTCTTCACCGAAACTCGAAAGAGTATTTGTATCTTGCTTTGTTCCTTGAGTATCAATAATCGGCAGACCACCAGATAAACTGCCAACAGCACCAAAATTAACATCAAAGCTGAGATCGCTACCACTAAAGTCGAGAAGTTCGTAAGTGGTGTTGATGTTGAAAGAGTCAAAAATGTTATAGGAATCACTCCCAACATTAAACTTAGCACTCGTTTCTAAATCGAAGACTAAATCTAAACCCAGATCGATATTCGGGCTAAAAGTCTGGAAAAAAGCACCATCTGCTAAAGCTAATCCGGAGGTGATGGTAAATTGTTGACCTGTGGGAACTTGTTGCTGTTGGACTAACAAAGATAATTCTAAAGGAAGTTCTGCATCAAGATCGCCGCTAGTGAGACTAAAGCGAGGTTGTAAGCCAATTTTTCCTTTACTTGAACCGGAGAAACTAACTTTGGGGGTACTGACTTCCGGGATGATAGTTTCCCCCAAAACTTTAACTTTTGGGATCAGAACTTGCTTTTCAATTAAGGTGGTGGAACTACTGGTATCCCACTGAACCCCGATAAAGGGAATCACGGGTTGAATAACCACAGCACTTCCGGTATCCCAAATG
This sequence comes from Oscillatoria sp. PMC 1068.18, assembly GCA_035968095.1. Lineage (GTDB taxonomy): Bacteria > Cyanobacteriota > Cyanobacteriia > Cyanobacteriales > SIO1D9 > IIICB1. The sequence goes on along the minus strand of JAWQFW010000041.1, from coordinate 23,248 downwards.
CTTTGATCTGTGGTGTGGAAAAATCCGGTTTCCGTTACTAAGGTAGGAGAGTCGTCAGCACCCTCAACAGTAATCGTAACGGTTTGGGGTGTGCTGGTGTCGTTGTTAGTGCCACTATCGTCAATAGCGACGTATTGGAAGCTAACATCGCGGGATTCTCCGGTATTGAGGAATTGGAAGTTACTGAGTGGGTCGAAGGTAAATGTACCATTGTTGTTGTTGATTACCGAACCGTATTCGTTACCAAATGCGTCTACGGGTTGTGCGAGAATTTCGTAGCTGAGGGTGTCAGTGGTATCAACATCGGAAGCGACGAAAGACTGGTTGAAACTGGGGTCGTCTTCGTTGATGGTAAAGTTTAAGGGTTGGGCAATGGGTGTGTCGTTTGTCCCGGTAACAGTAATTGTTGCAGTGGCGCTGTCAAAGCCTTGATTATAAGGATCGATGAGTTCATCGGTGATGCGATAGGTGAAGCTATCGGTGCGAGTTTCCCCAATTCCTAAGTCTTGGTATTGATTATTGGGGTCGAAGTTAAATGTACCATCGCTGTTGACTTGTACTAAACCGCCAGTGGTTAAGGTAAATTGGTTGTTGACGAGAGTGGGATCGTTGTTAATGGCGACAACAGTTAGGCTGGGGCTGTCTGCGTCGGTGTCGTTGGCGAGGAGGTTGTAGTTGGAGCCTATTTCATCGATGCTAAGATTGTCATCGTTAGCATTTGGTGTCGCGGGCGCGATCGCCTTAATCTTACCACCAATACTCGGTATCCGCGCCGCAAAGTCAACCCCAGCAAGATCATCAAGGCTTAAAGAAGTTCCGTCAATGGTACTCAGAGTAAAAGATGTTTCGCGAACTTTATTTTTGCCTCTACGTTGACCAGGTTTTCCAAAAGCTACGGCAACATCAAACTTTGAGTTCCTTTTCTTCAGTCTGACATCTTGTCCTAAATTAGTTATATCTTCATCTTCAGAGCCTGGGTCGCTAATTTGGGAACTACTTACTTCTAAGTTACCGATCAAACTTGTGTCCTTGAGATCGAAGAACAAAGCTCTGAGATCGCCTCTACCTAGTAAATCTACATCAAATACTAATTGTCCTTCAATTTCAGTAACGTTTACCAGGACATCAGCTTTACCTTCGATGGTGAATGTTGTACTGCGATCGCGATCTGGCATTTTTTGTCTTTGCCTCAAATAAGTGACTTTTGACAACCGCAAAAACTAGGGATAATTTAACCAACAACTAGATCAAATACTCTCAATTCAAGCATGAAAACTCGAAAGTCTCTGTCTGGGTAAGCTTTTTAATCGTTTCACCGAGTGCTTTAGCCATCAATTCCGTGAATTTTCAGCTAGATGCTCCTTAACTTTTTTTAGGTAATTAAACTTATTTTTCCTAAGTTTGATTATTTATTTTCAAGTTATTGAGCTAGTTTGTTTTTGTCGTTTTGATGAAATTTAAACTTGTTTTTGCTTGATTTCAATCCTGTTTCCACCATAGCTTTTTTATTTTTGAATTGACAATGTTCAATTTTTAAGTTTTAATAAAGCTTCCGATAATTTTCATGAATTTATGATGAAGTTAAGATTTTTTGAAGATTGTCAATTAGCAAAATTATTTAATCAAGTTTCGTAACAAATTTCGTGCTGATCTGACAAAATTTTGTTTCAGCAACACCTTGCACAGCCAACAGGTAACTAAAAAATTTCCCAGAATAAAAATTTGGCTCACATCAAGGCTCCAGAATTAAAATTTTTGACCGGATTTTTCTGATAATATAAGTAAGATCCTGTCAGGACAATCTTACCTATTTTGCTAACTAGGGGCTATTTACCATTTTCATCCTCGGCAAAAAAATAAACACTTTAACAAACAATTAATTATGATTGCTTCGAGAAATTACGCCCCCCTAGTAGCTAACTTCTTTAACTATCAAACACCACCTCAACATCAAACTTTAATTTGGCAAGAAAATACCCAAGAATCAGGCGATCTAAATCAATTCTTAGCCTTGGCTCGTCGTCGCGGCTGGTTATTAATTGGAACCAGCTTAGTTGTCAGTTCTGGGGTAGCTGTAAAAAGCTTAGATACCTTAGATAAAAATGAAATTTATACAGGAAAGTTTCGGTTGTTAGTAGAACCAGCAAATCTAGATTCAACTAGCAATTTTCTGAAAAAAAATTCAGGTCAATCAATTTCAAGTCTCGATGATCCAAATCAAATTCAGGTACTCTGGAGCAACCAAGTAATTTCACCCATCGCTGAGTCTATCCAAGTAAAATATCCAGAAATTAATTCTGATATTCTCGCCAGAAAATTAAAAATTAATCGCCTCGATCATACAAAAATTTGGGAAATAAGCTATCAAGACGCGCACCCAGAAAAAATTAAATTCGTATTAGAGCAAGTTGCTCAAGGCTACATCAAATATTCCTTAAATCAACAACAAGTAAATCTTCAGCAAGGATTAGAATTCGCCGAAATTAAGTTATCAAATTTACAAACAGAAATTGAGCAAATAGAAACAGAATTAGAACAATTTCGTCAAGAAAATAATTTGCTTGAACCGAGTATTCAAGTCCAAACGCTATCTCGTGCATTAAGTAATGTTAGAATAGCTAGAGAAACAACTCAAAGAGAATTAGCTGAAAGGGAATCTTTAGCTAAAAATTTACAAGCACAGCTAGAATTAGATTTAGAAGCAGCAATAAAAGTTGTAGCTTTAAGTGCGGCTCCTCGTTATCAAGAATTACTGAGCCAATTGCAAGAGATCGAGCAACAAATTGCCTTTGAGTCGGCAAGATTTACCGAAAATAACCCAGTTATCCAAAAATTACAAGCACAAAAGCAAAATTTATTATCTTTGCTTGAGAAGGAAGCTAAGGCTGTTTTAGGAGGGATTGATTTTAATGGGGAAGTGCCAGTTCTTGTAACTAATTCTAATTCAAGACAGCTACAAGTTACGCAGGATTTGGTAGAAATAAATAACCAGATTTTGTTATTACAAAGTCGAGAGAGAAACTTGGCAATTGCTGAGTTAGATTTACAAAATTCTTTAGATAAAATAGTAATATTAGAGCAAGAATATGCTAATCTACAAAAAGAATTAGAAAGAAAAACAGCAAATTTGCAAAAGTTTTCCTTGTTACGGGAAAATTTACGCATCAAAGAAGCACAAACAACGGTATCTTGGCAATTATTGGACGAGATAGAATTACCAGCGAAAAATAGTTCTTTTCCAAAAAGTCATTATTTGTTAATTAGCGCGATTGCGGGTTTATTTGCAGGTGCGGGTGTAGCTTTGGTTACTGAAAAAATTGATCGGGTTTTTCACTCAACTACGGAGTTAGAAGAAAGTCTGAGTTGTCCAATTTTAGCATCGATTCCTTTTAACGAAAAAAATCCAAGCTTACAACAAGCTCATGCAAATAAATTAGGAGTTGATAGTGAAAAGATTTCTACTTTTTCTGAGGCATTTCGATCTTTAAATAGTAAAATTAAGTTTCTGAGTAGTGAGCCGAAAATTAATTCTTTGGTAGTTAGTTCTGCGGTGGCAATGGAAGGAAAATCAACGATTAGTTGTAATTTAGCCCAAGCAGCAGCAGCAATGGGACAAAAGGTGTTATTAGTAGATGCAGATTTACGCCGTCCTCAAGTCCATTTAATTACGGAAATGCCTAATATTTGGGGTTTTTCTCAGGTAATTACGGAAGATATTCCTGTGCAAGATGTGATTCAAAAAGCTACTTATGAAGATAATCTTTATATTTTAACTGCGGGGAAAATTCCAACCGATCCGACTCAGATCCTAGGGGGGAAAAAGTTACGAAATTTAATTAAAGTTTGTCAAAAAAATTTCGATTTGGTTATTTTCGATACACCACCTTTACTCGGTTTAGTGGATGCGCGTTTGCTAGCTAAATTCACTGATGGAATTGTGATGGTAGTTGGGTTGGAGAGAACGAATAAATCAATATTTAAGGAAACGATCTCAGGGCTACAAATGTCTCAGAGTAACTTGTTAGGGGTGGTAGCGAATGGGATTAAAGGCGATCGCTCGAATTCAGGGAAAAGTTATGCTAGTTATTATCCAGCGATCGCATCCTCAAAAAATCTGAGCTTAACCTGAACAGTGAGAAAAGCGCTAATTTAAGAGAAACCACGATGTAAGAATTCACTAGAGATCGAGAAGGAAAAGTCGATTCCTAAATCAAGCAAGTAATTTCACGATGTAAGTTCAGAAAAGACGATTATACTGAAAGAAAATTGCTTAACTAATCGAAAATAAGTTATCGATCGGATTGGTCTTTCTTTCATGACAACTTCCCAAATGACCACTATTCAAGCTAAATGCCGACGCTTAGAAAAAGCCTTACAAGAAACGAGGGAGTTATTTGAGGCTACTTTTGAGCAACCTGCGGTAGCAATGGCTCATTTGAGCTTAGAAGGTAAATTTCTCCGAGTAAATCATAAGTTTAGTCAGTTAGTAGGTTACAGCCAGAAAGAACTACTTCAGCGTCGCTTGGAGGAAATTATTGATTTACCAGAGGGGAGTCTGGAATCAAAATTAGGAGAGCAATTCAGAAAAGGTGAGCTTCAGAGTTATTGCTGTGAAACTGATCTTGGGTTGGGAGGGCGAATTTTATGCACATTTTCGGTAGTCCGAAATCATGACAGACAAGCGAGTTGTTTGATCTTAGTCGGGGAGAAGCTTGGTAAAAGCGAACCGCAAACGAAGCTGAATCGCGATCGCGTCACCCCAGACAAAACTTTACCAGAAACCGAAAAACAACTACGTCTGTTGATTGAACATTCTCCCGCAGCGATCGCCATGTTCGACTGTCAAATGCGCTACCTTGTCGTCAGCAATAGTTGGTTAGAAGCTTATAATTTAGGATCTCGCGAAGTCATTGGCGTTTCTCACTACGAAATTTTTCCCGAAATTGACGATCGCTGGAAACAAATTCATCAACGTTGTTTAGCTGGTGCAGTGGAACGTTGCGAAGAAGATCCTTTTCCCCGTGCTGATGGTAACTTGGATTGGGTACGTTGGGAAATTCGTCCCTGGTATAACAGCGCTGAAGAAATTGGTGGGATTGTCATTTTCTCAGAAGTAATTACTGCTCGCAAACAAGCTGAAATTGCCCTGCGTGAAAGCGAAGAACGTTTAAACTTAGCTTTAAAAGCAACTAATCTCGGACTGTGGGATTTCGACTTAAGCACTCAAATTGCTTTTGTGAATCGTCAATATTGTTCTCTGTTTGGTTATCCGGATACAGAACGGACAATAATTTATAGTGACTGGGAAAATGCTCTTCATCCCGACGATCGCGATCGCGTAATCGCAGCTTTTGTACAGCATTTACAAGATCAATCATGTCCCTACAACGTAGAATGTCGAAGCCAAACTCGATCTGGAGAATGGCTGTGGGTAGCTATCCAAGGTAAAGTTGTGGAATGGGACGAAAATCAGCAACCTTTGCGAGTAGTCGGGACAACCAAAAATATCAGCGAACGTAAAGCTGCCGAACAAGAACGACAAAGATTAACTACTTTAATTGAAAATAGTACCGATTTTGTCGGTATGGCTACTTTGGAAGGAAAGGCACTTTATTTGAATGCTAGCGGGTTGAAAATGGTCGGACTCGAAAGCTTCGAGGAAGCCAAAACCAAGCAGGTACTAGACTTCTGTGTTCCCTCAGAGCTAGAAATAGTGACACAGGAAATTTTGCCTAACGTCCTGGAAAAAGGTGTTTGGCAAGGTGAGTTTCGCTTCCAACATTTTGTTACAGGGGAAGCAATTCCAGTGGATTATAACCTTTTTGTCGTTAAAGACTCCGAAACCGGAGAACCTCTTGGTTTAGGAACAATTACTCGTGACATTCGCGATCGCAAACAAGTTGAAAACGCCCTCCAAGAAAAAGAACAATTTTTACGCAGCATTTATGAAGGTGTCGAACAAGCGATCGTTGTTTATGAAGTTACCCCAGAAGGTGAATTTGTCCTTGTGGATTGGAACCCAATAGCCGCCAAAGCTGTAGGAAAGAGTGCTAGTGAAATCGCTGGCAAAACTCTCAGCGAAGTCATGAAGCCAGAAACAGCAGCACAGTTACAAACTAATTTAACGGCTTGTTTAGAAACTGGGGAAACAATCAGACGCGAACTGTTTTTAGCTGAATTAGAAGGGGGAAGACAATGGTGGTTAGAGACATATAACCCGATTAAAGAGGAATCAGGTAGAGTTTACCGCATCATTATTACTTCTACCGATATCAGCGATCGCAAACTTGCCGAAAACGCCCTCAAACAACAAGAACAATTTTTACGCAGCATTTATGAAGGTGTCGAAGAAGCGATCGTTGTCCTGGAAGTTACCGACACAGGTGAATTTCGCTACCTCGGCTTGAATCCCACAGCCGAAAAAGCAACGGGAATTAGTTCTGATAAAATTCTTGGAAAAACTCCCCAGGAAGTTTTCCCTCCAGAAATAGCCGCATCAATGGAGAAAAATTTAACTGATTGTTGGCAAAGTGGCGAAACAATCAACTGTGAACTGTATCTAAATTTGCAATCACAAGAACAGTGGTGGTTAGATACTTATAACCCGATCCAAGACGAAACCGGAAGAATTTACCGGATTATTGTCACTTCTCGTAACATCACCGCTCACAAACGAGCAGAACTAGAATTAAAACGACTCCAAGACCGATTAAAATATCTCTTGGCTAACAGCCCCGGCGTAATTTATAGTTGCAAAGCTGAAGGTGATTTTGGCGCAACTTTTATCAGCGAAAACGCCGCTAGTGTAATGGGTTACTCACCCGCAGCATTTTTAGGTGATTCAAGTTTTTGGGCGAACCATATTCATCCTGATGATGTAGATTGCATTTTTAATGGCTTATCCCATTTATTCGTCACCGGATATCACACCCACGAATATCGCTTTCTCCACGCCGATGGAACCTATCGCTGGATGCACGACGAAATCAAATTAATTCGCGACGAACAAGGAAATCCTGTAGATATTATCGGTCATTGGTCAGATATTACCGCAAGAAAGCAAACCGAACAAGCCTTAATTGAAAGTGAAGAAAGATTGCGGACTGTATTGCAAAATATGCCTGTAATTATGGATGCTTTCGATGAAAACAATAACGTGATCGTCTGGAATCGTGAAGGTGAAAAAGTTACAGGTTACACGACTGAGGAAATGGTTAATAACCCGAGTGCAATGGAGTTGTTCTATCCGGACGAGAATTATCGCCGACAAATGATGGCTGAATGGGCAAATTTAGGTAATAATTATCGCAATTGGGAATTAGATATTACCACGAAAGATGGCAGTATTAAAACGATTTCTTGGTCAAATCTTTCTGAGGAAGTACCGATTCCCGGCTGGGCTACTTGGGGTATTGGTGTTGATGTTACCGATCGCAAACAAGCCGAAACCAAATTACGCCGTAGCAAAGCTAAATATCAGACTCTCGCTGATAGAGAAGCTTTACTCAATCGTCTCGCTTCCCAAATTCGCAACTCTCTTGATATTGAGACTATTTTAGCAACTACAGTCACAGAAATTCGCAATCTTTTGCACGTCGATCGCTGTCAGTTTTTCTGGTATCGAACCGATGGGAGTTGGGAATGTGTGAAAGAAGCAAAACTGCCAGAATTACCTAGTTTTCTTGGTTCTTATCCAGTTGCAGCCGACGATCCTTTAACGCAAAAAGCCCTTAATTTAGAAGTAGTACGATTTGATAACTTACTTGAGACAAACGATCCGAAACTCAAACAAGCAATTGAATCAGGATATCAGGCAATTTTATCATTACCTTTACGAACCAACAAAGGCGATTTGGGTGTAGTTTGCTGCGCGCAAACTAGCGAACCGCGTAACTGGCAAGATTTTGAGGTAGAATTATTACAAGCAGCTTGTTCTCAGTTGGCGATCGCCATTAACCAAGCTGAATTATATCAATCTTCTCAGAAATCTGCCCGTCAAGCCCTCCTCAAAAGTCGCGAACTTCGCCAAACTCTTCGTCGTTTACAACAAACTCAAACCCAACTTATTCAAGCCGAAAAAATGTCTTCTCTCGGACAAATGGTTGCCGGAGTCGCTCACGAAATTAATAACCCAGTTAACTTTATTTATGGTAATATAGTTCCCGCTAAAGAATATACTGAGGAACTTTTGGAATTGATCGCAGCATTTAGAAATGCTTATCCAGAACCAATTCCGGAGATTGTCGATCTCATTGAAGATATTGATTTAGATTTTCTCACTGAAGACTTACCAAAATTACTCAACTCAATGAAAGTTGGCGCAACAAGAATTAAAGAAATTGTGAAATCTTTACGGACATTTTCGCGTCTCGATGAAGCCGAAATGAAAGCTGTCAATTTGCACGAAAATATCGACAGTACCTTAATGATTTTACAAAATCGCCTCAAGGCAAAATCTGACCATCCCGAAATTATTATTGTCAAAAAATATGGCGAATTACCCTTGGTAGAATGTTATGCAGGTCAATTAAATCAAGTGTTTATGAATTTACTGACTAATGCGATTGATGCTTTAGAGGAGCGAGATCGAGAGCGGACTAGGGAGGAAATAGCTGCTAATCCGAGTACAATTACAATTACCACACAAACTCTGCCAATTGAAAATTCCGTAAGAGTCGCGATCGCGGATAATGGTTTAGGAATCAAACCCGCAGCAATGGCGAAAATTTTCGATCCTTTCTACACAACTAAACCTGTCGGAAAAGGAACTGGACTAGGGTTAGCAATTTCCTATCAAATTATCACCGAACGTCATCAAGGGATTTTGCGCTGTAATTCCCAACTTGGACAAGGAACCGAATTTGTAATTCAAATTCCTCTCTAAATTTACTGACTTCTGTTGCTTAATTAATGAAGACGCTCTTACTCAACCAAATCGGAAACATTCCCAAATTAGTTATCCCGCAATTGAGTATAGCCCAGCACTCAAAGTGAATCTCAGCAACTTCCCCAAAACAAGCTAATATTATGGGAGCGATCGCCGAAATTACCTAATCCCAACTTACCAAGAACCAACCAAGCTAGCTGCAAGCAATTTTGTCTGACCAGAAAATTCGGTTTACCGCACAATTAAGATCGGCTTTTGCACACTCGCATCCCAGCGTCAAAAGATTGTCAAACTCTTGACACAACAATTTCACAACCAACCCCTAAACTAATAATTAACATTAAATTGTACCTAGATGGTTGGTGAAAAATGGTATCAGATAGACAAAATCCAAACAAACCACAAATACTCAAAAAAGCTCTTACATATACTTCCTTATTATTAATTGGTACAGGTGTTGGCACTTCCGCTAGTTACTTCGCCTCGCGTAACCTCGCAGAGATGACCACACCTCCCGCACAAGCCTTACCCGCAGATTCGGAAACTACCCTTGCAGGAATTCCGATTACGGAAGATCCGAATTTTGTTACCAAAGTAGTTCGCGAAGTCGGACCTGCGGTAGTCAGAATTAACGCCTCTAAGACAGTTACGACTCAAATTCCCGAAGCTTTCAACGATCCATTTTTCCGTCGCTTCTTCGGTTCCCAAATACCCAACGTTCCTCAAGAAAGAGTCGAGAGAGGTACGGGTAGTGGTTTCATTATCAACACTGACGGGAATATCCTCACCAACGCTCACGTTGTCGATGGGGCGGATACAGTAGAAGTAGTTCTCAAAGATGGTCGCACCTTCGCCGGAAAAGTAGTTGGCAGCGATCGCGTTACTGATGTCGCTGTGGTAAAAATAGAAGCGGAGGATCTCCCCACAGTTTCCCTTGGTGACTCCGACAGACTTCAACCCGGAGAATGGGCGATCGCGATCGGCAATCCTCTCGGTTTAGATAATACTGTTACTACAGGGATTATCAGCGCTACAGGTCGCTCTAGTTCCCAAGTTGGTGTCCCTGACAAGCGAGTTGAGTTTATCCAAACTGATGCGGCAATTAACCCCGGAAACTCTGGCGGACCTTTACTTAATGCTCGTGGTGAAGTAATTGGGATGAATACAGCAATTATCGGCGGAGCGCAAGGTTTGGGTTTTGCGATTGGAATTAATACCGCCCAAGACATTGCGGAACAATTAATTGCCACAGGTACAGTCGAACATCCTTATCTGGGAATTGAAATGGTCGATTTGACTCCAGAAGTGAAAGAACGAATTAACAATAGTCCTAATGCTGGTTTTCGGGTAGACTCAGATGACGAAGGAGTGTTAATTGCTCGTGTGGTGGGGAATTCCCCGGCGGCTCAAGCGGGACTGCGTGCGGGTGATATTATTGTCAAGATTGACGGAGAAAAAGTTACTGGCGGTGAAGATATCCAAAAAGCCGTGAGTAAGGCGAATGTCGGCGGTAATTTGGAGTTAGAAGTGCAACGGAATCGCGATTTGGTGACAATCGTTGTTAAACCGGGTACGCTTCCCACTCAAAGATAAGAGTTTCTCATCGGGGATAACCACTAAAGATTGTCCCCTAAACTCCTGCTTTGCGTGGCTGTTTGAGCGGAATTTTAACCAGGAATTCAGCCCCTTTCCCCGGCTGGGAAATACACTGAAGATCGCCTCCGTGATGTTCGACGATAATTTGATAACTAATTGATAAACCTAAACCTGTACCTTTGCCGACGGGTTTGGTAGTGAAGAAAGGATCGAAGAGTTTCGCACCGACTTCTGGACTCATTCCTTTTCCATTATCGCTGATACTGGCGATCGCCCAGGAATCGATAACTGCTGTCCGAATTGTAATCGTTGGTTGGGTCGCAGAGGAAGTTAGATAGGATGGTTGCGAGGAAGTGAGTAAAACGCGACTCTGAGCAAAGGTTTCTTCTAAAGCATCAATCGCATTACTCAACAAATTCATAAAGACTTGATTTAGTTCTCCCGGATAACACTCGACTAAAGGTAGATTTCCATATTCTTTTTTGACTTCGATTTGACTGTTTCCCAAGTTTTTTTTAAAACGATTTTGCAAAATTAATAAGCTGTTATCAATTCCTTCATGAATATCCACTGCTTTGATATCTGCTTCATCAATTCGAGAGAAGTTCCGCAACGAAAGGACAATTTTCCTGATTCGATTTGCACCCATTTTCATCGAATCTAACAACTTGGGTAAGTCTTCTTTGATGAAGTCACAATCTATTTCTTCTCGTAACTGTTGAATTTTTGCTCCTGGTTCGGGATAATGGTTGGCATAAAGTTCGAGCAAATCTAGTAAATCTTGACAATATTCTAATGTGTGGCTGATATTGCCGTAGATAAAGTTAACCGGATTGTTGATTTCGTGAGCAACTCCGGCTACCATTTGCCCCAGAGAAGACATTTTTTCGCTTTGAATTAGTTGGGCTTGGGTACGTTGCAATTCATGTAAAGTTTCTTGGAGTTCGGTTGCTTTTATTTCCGCTTTGTGAGCATTTTCGCAGCTTTCGTGATAAAGTTCAGCTTGGTCAATGGCGATCGCTACAGTTGTACTTAATGCTTGTAAAAGTTCGATTTCGCTATCCTGCCAATTGCGTTCTTCGTTGACCGAAATACCCATAATAAAGCCGATTTTACCCGATCTCGTCGCAAGTGGCAACAAAAGATTTTTTTCGTAGTCCTGAGACGCAAATAAATCGCGGCTTTCTAAATTACTTAAAGTAGCTAAATCTTCAATCGTCATAATCGCTTTTTGGTCAATATTTTCCGGATCAAAATCTAGCTTCGGAATTACAAATTTACCTAAATAATTAGGTAATATCCGCTTCTTCGCTTGGTTAACAACTTCCCAAAAATATTGCTCATTTTCTTGTCTGTACCAAATAAACAAACAAGCATCTAATTGTAATAATCCCTGAGCATAATTTACTGTAGTTTGGAGAACAGCATCTAATTCGAGAGACTGACGAATTTGATTAATAACCGAATTAAGTAACTTTTCTTTGTCAGCAATTTTCCGATAACGTACCTCAGACAATTTTAATTTTTGTTGGGCTTCTTTTCTATCAGTAATATCAACAGCTAAACCAATAATCCCAATCGTTTCCCCACCACTATCTTTAATCTGGGCTTTGAGTACCTCTAAATAGTGCATTTTCCCATCTACAAAAGGTAAATACTCTTCCGAAACATGAATTTCATCTTTTGCTAAACAAGCCGCATCCGATGCCAGACAATTAGCAGATTCTTCTTCACCTAAAACATCTTTGTAGTGATTCGCTAGCAAAAAACGAGCTTCTGGTACACCCACATTATCGCAAAAAGTTTTATTAATAAAAAGCATTTTTCCAGACAAATTTGTCCGCCAAATCCAAATCGGAGCATTATTTAAAATTGCTTGCAAAGATTGTTTTTCTTGTTCTAATAAAGTTTTGGCTTGTTCGCGTTCGGTAATATCTATTCCCGTACCCCAATTTTCCCAACCTGGAATCGGAAATTGCTCGGAAATATTTGACCAAGCAACTGTTTTAATTGTCCCATCCTTACAAGTAATTTCCCATTCCCAATCGCGATAATTATTTCCTCTTTCTGACCATTTTTGTTTCATTGTCGCCAAATATTCAGAATTAGGATACAATTTCGTCATTGCTTCCGGATTACCAATTACTTCTGTTGCTGAATATCCCGTTACTTTTTCACATTCTCGGTTCCAAACAATGATGTTACTTTCGGCATCAAAAGCATTCATCATTACTGGCATATTTTGAATAATTGCTCGGAGTTTTTCTTCTTGATTTCTTAATTCTTGGATCGCTTTTTCTTTTTCAGTAACATCAAGAACTAAAGAAAAAATTGAAACTAAATCTCCTGATTCATCCAATAATGCCGAATTATACCATTCACAAAAAATTATTTTGCCATCCTTGGTATAATTCCGATTACGACAAAGATTATGAGGTTGATTTCCCTTAATTAAATCACTCATGATTTGAGCAACTTTTTCCACGTCTTCAGGAACAATAATTTCCCAGTCGGTAGGATATTTATCCAGAGTTTCTTCGGCTTCCCAACCAAAAATTTCTTTAGCTCGTTTTGACCAACGTTTGACCCGAAAATTCTTATCCCACTCAACCACAGCTAAAGGTGAGTTTTCGACGTGAAAATTAAGAATTTTTAGAGCTTTTCTTAATTGATTTTCTGCTTGTTTTCGTTCTTTAATTTCCGCTTTTAATTTATCATTGGTTGTCTGCATTTGCGCTGGACTTGGTAAACTCAAAGCTTGAGGTAATAAGATGATTAACGCCACCGCAGTAATCACAGAAATAAAAGCAGTAATTGCTCTCACGTAACCTGAAAGCCAATAATGCGGATACCAGAGTGTCCAAATATCCAAAATATGACCGCTACCGCAAGCAACGATAAACAGAGCAAATAAAACGAAAACGCTGTTAAAAGGAATATCCGGACGTTTGCTGATAAAATAAAGTAAAGTGAAGGGAATAGAAAAATAAGCAAAAGCGATTAAGGCATCGCTGATGACGTGAAGTCCAATTAAATTTGGTTTCCAAAGGTAACAACTGCCGTGAGGCATGAATTGTGTCGTTGCGAGAAGATGATTGAATAATACCCACATTGGTGATTCTCTGTAGCAAAGTATACAAAAAAGACTGTTTCGGACGGACGCAAAGGAGATAGACTGTACTTTGTCAAAACTGATCGGCTTTTCCCAGTTATAACATCAAGTTCAGCGAGGAAATGGCGATCGCCCAACTATTAACCAAGTTAGTTAATTTTACGCTTGAGAGAAAATCAAAGATGGTGGCTGTTCCACTGAGTTTCCCACGCACCAGACTTTCGGTATCTTCACCGAACCTCTTAAAGATCTGGCGTTAATTTTAGAGATAAACAAGTTTTGTAATGATTATTGACATTAACACTGAACTAGAAAAAGCCGTTGCTCAAAGACGGAATTTTGCGATTATTTCTCACCCTGACGCGGGTAAAACGACACTAACCGAGAAACTGTTACTTTACGGGGGAGCAATTCACCAAGCTGGGGCGGTGAAAGCGCGACGAGAACAGCGTAAAGTAACCTCAGACTGGATGGAAATGGAAAAACAGCGCGGGATTTCGATTACTTCGACGGTATTGCAGTTTGATTATCGAAATTTCCAGATTAATTTGCTGGATACTCCGGGACACCAAGATTTTAGTGAAGATACTTATCGGACTTTGGCGGCGGCAGATAATGCGGTAATGTTGATTGATGCGGCGAAAGGTTTGGAACCGCAAACGCGCAAGTTGTTTGAGGTTTGTCAAATGCGGAGTTTGCCGATTTTTACTTTTGTGAATAAGTTGGATCGTCCGGGACGCGAACCGTTAGAATTGCTGGATGAGATCGAGCAGGAACTCGGACTGCAAACTTATGCAGTGAATTGGCCGATTGGAATGGGCGATCGCTTTAAGGGTGTTTTCGATCGCCGTTTGCAGCAAATTCACCTTTTTGAACGTCAAGCGCATGGTAGTCGGGCGGCTAAGGATACAGTTATTAATTTGGGCGACCCGAAAATTGAAGAACTTCTCGAACAAGACCTTTATTATCAATTGAAAGAAGAGTTAGAAATCCTTGAAGAGATTGGTCCAGACTTGGATTTCGATTTGGTAAATGAGGGTAAAATGACTCCGGTTTTCTTTGGCAGCGCGATGACTAATTTTGGGGTGAAACTGTTTCTGGAAGCTTTTCTGGAATATGCTCAAAAGCCGGAACCGCGCAATTCTTCCTTGGGCGAAATGCCGCCAACTTATCCGGAGTTTAGTGGTTTTGTCTTTAAGTTACAAGCGAATATGGACCCAAAACACCGCGATCGCGTGGCGTTTATTCGCGTCTGTACTGGTAAATTTGAAAAGGATATGACGGTTAGTCATGCTCGAACGGGGAAAACGGTGCGTTTGTCTCGACCTCAAAAATTGTTTGCTCAAGGGCGAGAATCAATTGAGGTGGCTTATCCGGGTGATGTGATTGGTTTGAATAATCCGGGGGTTTTTGCGATCGGGGATACGATTTATAACGGGAAAAAACTCGAATATGAGGGGATTCCTTGTTTTTCGCCGGAGTTATTCGGTTATTTGAAAAATCCCAATCCTTCTAAGTTTAAGCAATTTCATAAAGGAATTACGGAATTGCGCGAAGAGGGTGCGGTACAAATTATGTACGATACTGATGAGTTTAAGCGCGATCCAATTATTGCGGCGGTGGGACAGTTACAGTTTGAAGTGGTACAGTTTCGCTTGCAAAGTGAATATGGTGCAGAAACTCGCTTAGAACCTTTACCTTATAGTTTGGCACGTTGGGTTGAGGGTGGTTGGTCGGCTTTGAAAAAAGTCGGGAGATTGTTTAATACGATGACAGTGAAAGATAATTGGGGTCGTCCGGTTTTGCTGTTTCGCAATGAATGGAATTTGCAGCAGGTGAAAACCGACCATCCAGAGTTAAAGTTGAATTCGACTGCACCTGTGGGGGTGGGGATAGAACCGGAGTAAGGTAGTTTATTTTCCTTAGATTCTATGTAGAGACGTTGCATGCAACGTCTCTACGCAATTTCATGTTGTACAGCTAAAGCAAATTGGTATAACTATAACTGGTATTGCTAGATCAACTGCGATCGCGTCTTTTCATTCAACTGACAACAAAGGTTATCTTGGGATTAGCGAAGAGTGGGGTAGAAGTGTATGGCATCTATTAACGATCCGTCTCTGGAAGCGGGAGAAGTCGCCCTCAATGAGAAAGATTATGACACGGCGATCGCGCATTTTCAAGCTGTTTGTGCGGTGGAACTCGATCCGGCTGTGGTGGCTCGCGCGCAACAAGCGTTGATTGTGGCTTATACTCGGAGCGGGAGAGTTGCTGAGGCGATCGCGTTTTGTCAACAACTCACTCAAACTGGCGATAATCAATGGGCGAAAAAAACTCTCGCAGACTTACGACAACGTTACCCTGATGCTGAAGCAGCCGCTAATCTTGGTTATCAAGCTGAATATACCCAACAACTTCAATCTCAACAAGATTCACTAGAGGCAAAAGTTGGGCTTCCGGTTCCCGTGAAAGAAGCGGAATCCGTTGGTGCGACTGTGTTTCGGGCGGGTCGTCAGTGGCGCAGTCGCGATCGCGCACAACGCTGGAAACCGATGAAACGGCTGAAAATTCGTCGGCTGTGGTTAGTCCAAGCAATTACGGCGATCGCCTTTTTTTGGGTGTTTCGTGCCACAATCGAACTAGCCTTAGAATTAATTAATGATTGGTTAATCGCTTTGCCATACTTGCAACCAATCCAACTTTTCTATCAAGATCCTACCTCTGCGTTACTGATTTTCCTCGTAATTTTGTTAATAGCTTGTCCTTGGTTATTAGATGGCTATTTCCGGCTATTTCACGAATTCCAGCCCTTGAAATTATCCGAACTCGCTTTGAAAAGTCCCGAAGCGGCGAAACTGTTACCAAAATCCTGCCGGAAACAGAAGATTCCCCTACCAAAATTGGGTATATTACCTACTGACATTCCCATAGCGATGTGTTACGGTAATTTACCTCGCACGGCGAGAATTGTCGTTAGTGAGGGATTATTAGATCGTCTCGAAGCTGATGAAATTGCGACGATCTATGCTTCGGAGTTAGCACATATCGTGAACAGAGATTTTATTTTTATGTCTCTGGTTTTGTCAGTAATTCAGATCCCTTATACAATTTATTGGCAAATTTCGATCCTCGGAGACAGATTTCCTCAGTCTCTCAGCCTCCGTTTCCCCAATTTGCCCAAATTTGTCATTTCTGTTGTTAGAACCATCTTCGCCGCGATCGCAGCTTTGTTTTATGGAATTTATTGGCTGTGGCGATTACCGTTACTGTGGTTTTCCCGAAGGCGAAATTATTATCGCGATCGCTTCGCCGCCGAAACTACCGGAAATCCGAACGGAGTTTGTCGGGGAATCGTGAAATTAGCGATCGCGATCGCCGAAGATCTGAAAAAATACGGCTATACCAGCTTTCTCCTCGAAGGATTCGACATCGTAATGCCCATCGGCTACCGTCAAGCAATCAACCTCGGCGGCTTACCCCACTATACCCCCTTAGAAACCGTTCTCGCCTGGGAATGTACAAATCCCTACCGTCACTGGCTAAAAACGACTAACTCACACGCATTAACAGGCGATCGTCTTTATCTTCTCAGCCGTTACGCCTACTTCTGGCAACTCGAACCCGAATTTAACCTTCCCGCGATCGCGCCACCACCACCTAATAATACAGCTAAATTAACCAAAATCAAAAACAGTTATCGCGCCCTACCAATCTTACAAAGCGCCTTCCTCGCAGGCATCTTTTTCGGCATAGTTTTGCGCCTCGTATTTTGGTTAATTGGTATTATCGCCGATTGGCTCAACATTTGGCAATTAATTTGGTTACACAACGCCGGAACCTTCCTCGACGCTTGTATTTTAGCCGCCTTCAGCCTCAGTATTATTATTTGGATTAACGGCTACTTTCCCGACATCAAAATCTCTCCCACCCGCACAGATCCTCGCCTCCAAGACTTATTAGCAGACACAACTTCTCTACCTCCCGATAGCCAAGGAGTACGCTTACAAGGTAAACTTTTAGGTCGTCGCGGTTTAAGCAATCGTCTAATTCAAGACTTAGTATTAGAAACCCCCACAGGCTTAATTAAACTCCACTTTTACAGCAAAATTGGACCCCTAGGTGGACTTCTCCCTTTCTTCCCCAACCCCACCGACTGGGTAAACCAACAAGTCACCGTTTGCGGGTGGCTGCGTCGCAGTAGCACCCCTTGGGTAGATGTGGATACAATTACCAAAAATCAGCAAACTATCCGCACAGGTTATCCCATTTGGGTCACAATTTTAGCAGTCGTTGCCGCAGTTTGGGCAGCTTACCTGATTTGGACTGTAGCACCTTAGCCAGGAATTGGGGGAATTGGAGGAATTTGAGGAATTTGAGGAATTTGAGGAATTTGAGGAATTTGAGGAATTTG
>JAWQFW010000041.1:0-5142 GCA_035968095.1 Oscillatoria sp. PMC 1068.18 | reverse complement strand
TTGAGGAATTTGAGGAATTTGAGGAATTTGAGGAATTTGAGGAATTTGAGGAATTGGGGGAATTGGAGGAATTTGAGGAATTTGAGGAATTGGAGGAATTGGAGGAATTTGAGGAATTTGAGGAAATAAGGGAGTTTATCTTGCTCAAATGTACCACTCTTGTCGGCGTAGCCATAACTAATTCGTAATACTCCCAACACCTCCCACACTTCCAAGACTCCTCTTTTGGGTATTGGGGACTGGGTAATTCACCTCATTTTCTCATCTCCTCTCCCTTCCTCCATAACTTTCAGAGGAACTCTAGAATCACGCTGTAGCGCCATCTTCAAAAAAAATGTAAAGAAATGTTGCACTATTTGTAAAAGTTTGTTACATTAAAAATAAGAAAGCCAATAGATACAGTTTTTTGGTACAGAGAATTGCCATCTAGCTGCACTGTCTCGATATCGAATTCTCCTCCCAACATAGCAAGCTCAAAATACCAGCCCTTGACCATAGGCTGGTTTTTTATTGCTTAAATTTAATAATTTCCAACAGTTATCCCATTCTCCTAATATTTGAAATCATTTACCTATATTAATTGCCAAAAATATCGAGAAATAAATCAAAATAAAAAATTGAATATAAATCTCAAAAAAATTACACTCAAATCGAACCTTAATTAATAACTAAAACTTGATTACCACCTTGCTGAAACTCATATTCTACCTGTTGAATTCGATAACTATATCCTTGTTTAGATAACATTTCTCGAACCTCTTTCAAATGAGGAGAAACTTTTCCCGCTAAATTTATAATCGGAAAAATCCGCACTTCTTTTGCAATTCGACACATTTCTCTAACAGCTTCCAAATGAAACTCTCGCGATAATTGTTCGGAATAACTAAACAGAAAATGCGAACACAAAGCTAAATTAAATTCTTTGTCTCTAAAAAGCAAATTAGGTAAACTATTTGTCACATAACGTTTTTGCTGAAATCCTCTGCTAAAATCAACCAAAAACTTTTTCATAGTAGCCATTCTTACTTTTCCTAACTCATCAGGAGAAGCAAAATTTTTCCAGACATAATTCTCTTTATTCGCTGCTAACTGATTAACTATTTGCGGATAAGTTGCTTCAATTCTTTGGCTAATTTCTTCAGTAGAAAATTGATAAATTGGATCGCAAGAAATGACTTTGTATCCCCTTTGACTTGCTTCTATATTAAAGCTAGCTGGACCAGCCGCGCAATCAACAATTTTACCTTGAAAATCGTCAGAAGTAAGGTGAAACATTTTTACATATTCACTAAAAGATCGTCCCCAAGGAACAACTTTTTCTAATTGTAGAACCATTATCTCTTCTCAAAAATTTACTCAGAAATAAATACTTTAGTTTCTATCTCTAGCAAAATTTTTGGGGGTAATAAACGTTTGACTGCATAAAATAACCAGCTAGCTGTTCCTTTTTATGTGTGCTTTACAAAAAGTTTAAAACCCCAAGAACACGCTAGAGTTTATGATTTCTCAATTGAGAATTCTAGTTCAACATAATTAAGGAACCCACATCTAAATTTCATTTCTCTCTTCAGGACGAGTTGCCATAAATTTACCGTAGTAAAGACTAAAATTCCAAAACTTTTTAGCAAACTTAAGTGATTTGGACTTAACCAGGCTAGAACGATCTTGATAGTTAATTTTGTAAGCTAATTTGAGCATGATAACCTCTGGATAAACTAAATATTTTTTACTTACTGTAGTAACGCTTTTCTAACCAAATGCGGACTTCGTTTTCCGAAGCAAAAGAACCACAAAAGTTAGTAACTGGATCGTAAACTTGCCAATAAATTTTTCCTTGGGAATTTTGCTTTTCGTAAATCCTCGGCTCAGAACTTCGTACCGTAATCTTAAGAAAGTATTCCCAGACAATATCTTTCGCAACAATTTGCCAAATTTTCTGGAAGAAAACACCCAAATTAACATCTTTTGGGGTAACTGTAGCTCGAATAGCGCCATTTCTCATTGCTTTACCTCTCTTGCTTTGCGCGAGCTAAAATCTGGAACTATGTTTACTATGACCGAAAAATAAATTGCTGAGAAGGTACAAATTTGCTCAGTTTGAGTAGTACAGTTGCCAAAAACAAAAACTGTACTAGCAAAAGTCAGCAAAACTGTACTAGGTAGTTAGCCGAAAGAAAGACTAGACTGGTTATTAATGTTAGGGAGGACGAAATTGTGAGAATTCCCCTAGACCGTTGTGCGACCAAACCAGTATACTTGCAGATACGCGATCGCCTACGTCGCTTAATTATCTCAGGTACATTACAACCAGGATCTCGCTTACCTTCGATCCGATCTTTGGCTAAAAGTACCCAAGTTAACAAATTAACGGTAATTGAAGCATACAGCGTTTTGGAAGCTGACGGTTTAATCCATGCACGTCAAGGTGCAGGCTATTTTGTCAACTCAGAAACAGCCACCTCACCGAAACGAGAATCAAACTTTGCACCGAAACAAGACGCGATCGTTACTAAACAGCGAAATAGTTCATTTATTGCTCAATATCAAGCTTCTTCTCGCGCTATTTGTCATCCCGCAGAAATTATTGACTTTAGCGGTGGTTTACCAATTAAATCAGATTTAGATGACCTACAGCGTATCGCTCGACGAGCAATGAAACAAGTCTCCGACACCCTTTTTGACTATGGCTTAAGTCAGGGAAAATGCCGTTTGCGCGAACAAATTTCCCAGATGTTAATTCAGCAAGGATTAGTAGTTTCACCAGCTAATTTAATTGTTACTAATGGTTCCGCCCAAGGTTTATCTTTGATTTTTCGTCACTACGTTAAACCGGGAGATTGGGTAATAGTTGAAAGTCCCGGTTATCACGGCGCGTTAGCAATTCTAGAAGATATTGATGCTAGAATTATTGGGATTCCGATGACTAAAAAAGGAATGAACTTAGAACTTCTTGAACAATATCTCCGCAGTCATCGACCAAAGTTAATTTATACTGTTAGTACCTTACAAAATCCTACCGGATTAACTACTTCAGTTACTCATCGGCGCAAACTGCTAGCTTTAGCAGAAGAATACGAATGTTTAATTTTAGAAGATAATGCTTATGAAGGTTTAAGTTTCGTCCCACCACCAGCACCAATAAAAGCACTAGATCGCGAAGATACAGTGATTTATGTAGGAACATTTTCTAAGACATTAATGCCCGGATTAAGAGTCGGCTATATGGTAGCAACTGGGCAACATTATGCCAATTTATTAGAACAAAAATTACTCCACGATTTGCACGTTTCTACGGTTTCCCAAGCGATAGTCAGCGAATATTTAGATTCTGGTCATTATCGTCGCCATTTGAAACATTTACAAGCGAGTAATTTGCAAAATCGCAATCAAATGTTAGCAGCTTTGGAACGTTATTTTCCTGACGAAGCTACTTGGACAGTTCCCGAAGGCGGTCTTTTCTTATGGGTGCAGCTACCAGAAAAATTGCCCTTATTGGACGTTTGTAGAGAAGCCTTGGCACAAAATGTGCTAGTTTCGCCAGGAAATTCATTTTTTCCTGGTCAAGGGGGTTACAACGCAATGCGGCTTAATTTTTCTCATGCACCAGAAATAATTGAGCGGGGCATCTCGGTTTTAGGTAAACTACTGAAAGATAACTTAATTCAGACTGGATGAGATTTGTCTGAGAGGATAATAGATTAAAGATGGAGGCAGAGCCTCCTAAGATGGTTCCTATGCAGAGCTTAGGAACCAGAGAAATTAAAACAAGAAATTCTCAGGCTCCAGCCTTGGAAACGAGAAAAAGGTGATTTCCCTCGTCCCCTGGCTCCGCCTGGGGACGCACATTTAAGGCTCTGCCTTTATTTTCCTAAAAACAAAGCTTGAGAAAGAGAAAAACTCGTCACTAAAATAGCATTGATAAATAAAGCTGAAAATTCCATGACTGACACTCTCCAAACACCTCATAGCGGCTATCACTGGGATGGTAGTGACGCGCGTTTTTTTGAAGGTTGGTATTATCGAGTTACGCTTCCGGAAGTTGAGCAAACTTTCGCCTTTATGTATTCTATCGACGATCCGATTGGTGGTAAACTTCATAGCGGTGGTGCAGCGCAAATACTCGGACCAAATGATGAGTATCTCTGTCGTACTTTCCCGGATGTAAATGGTTTCTGGGCGCTAAAAGATCGCTTAGGATTGGGACATTGGGGAAAAACTAATTTAGCTGCACCTGCAAGTTTACTCGATCGCGGAAATTTTGAACGTCAGATAAAGGAAGGTTATCAAGCGACGGCGAATTTTCATCAAGGATTTATTCACGATCCGGGCAGTAATACCTACTGTCGCTGGTATTATGAAATTGAGCCTGTTTATGGTTGGGGCGATCCGAAACTTCCTCAACAATCTACCGCAGGTTGGCTTTCATTTTTGCCAATTTTTGAACCAGGTTGGCAAATTTTGCTCGCACATGGTTTAGCGACAGGTTGGATTGACTGGAATGGTGAACGTTACGAGTTTACTAAAGTTCCGGCTTATAGTGAAAAAAATTGGGGTCGTGCTTTCCCGCAAAAGTGGTTTTGGATTAACTGTAACAGCTTTGACAACGAACCTGATTTAGCTTTAACCGCAGGTGGTGGGAAACGTGGTGTCTTGTGGTGGATGGAAGAGGTAGCGCTGATTTGCTTGCATCATCAAGGTAATTTTTACGAATTTGTTCCTTGGAATTCTCAGGTGAGTTGGCAAATTCAGCCTTGGGGTAGCTGGTCGATGCAAGCGCGTAATCTGTGGTATGAAGTAGAATTAACTGCAACGACGGATTTACCGGGTACACCTTTACGCGCACCGACAGAAAAAGGTTTGATTTTCTGCTGTCAAGATACGATGAAAGGGAAATTAAGTTTGGAATTACGCGATCGCCCGACAGGTAAAACTATTCTCCATGCTACCAGTTCTCTGTCCGGTTTAGAAGTCGGCGGCGGCATCCCTTGGCAAGAACCTTGGATTTATGGTAATTGGTGATTAAGGATTAGGGATTGGGGGAATTGGGAGCATTATTAGTGTTGTCAGTGTTAGGAATAAAGAGCAATTTTCACAACCAACATATCCTTCCTCATTGTCCCCCATTTCTTCCTTTTCCCCCAT
>JAWQFW010000040.1:14501-27692 GCA_035968095.1 Oscillatoria sp. PMC 1068.18 | reverse complement strand
CAGGAAAATAATTTGAAGTAATGAAAAAAATAGGGTTGTAGGCTCGACAAGTGGCGATCGCCAATTGCTAAAATACAACTAGCGAGCAAAAAATCAGCGATCGCCAAATTTTCTATGAAAAAATTGATAGCAGCATTAGTAATAACCACGGGACTAACTGTATTTCCTTTCAGTTCTTACTCTCAAGAACAGCAAGGTTGTTTTATGGTCGATAGTAATGGTCGTTCAATTGACCTAGGAAAACTTTGTGGTGAGTCTTCTGATGCTTCAGTTTCAGGAGTTTATGTAATTCCGATTAAAAGAAGAGAAGGTGGAACTCCGGTAATTGATGTTACCTTCAACGAGAATGAAACTTTTGAAATGTTGTTCGATACCGGAGCAACAGGAACGGCAATTAACCCCCAAATGGCAAAAACTTTAGGTGTAAGAACCGAGGGAACAATCTTAGTTGATACTGCTAGCCAAAATGCTGTTCCTTTTCCTTATGGTCGCCTGAGTTCGGTTGCGGTAGGCGGGATGACAGTGAATAATCTGAGAGTAGGAATTTCTCCAGCCTTAAACCTAGGTTTACTCGGACAAGACTTTTACGGTAATCATGATGTCACAATTAAAGAAAACACGATTGAAATTCGCGCCCGGACGAAAGCGAAGTAGCGATCGCTGTTAAAATACGAAGTTCATAAGCTTTTAACTCTCAACTATGGGCAATACTTTCGGGCATTTATTTCGGATTACAACTTTTGGGGAATCTCACGGTGGTGGTGTCGGTGTAGTTGTTGATGGCTGTCCCCCTCAACTGTCAATTTCTGAGTCAGATATTCAACTCGACTTAGACCGCAGACGACCCGGACAAAGTAAAATTACTACACCCCGCAAAGAAACCGACACTTGTGAAATTCTTTCTGGGGTATTTCAAGGAAAAACCCTCGGAACACCAATTAGTATTCTTGTTCGCAATAAAGACCCTCGTCCCCAAGATTACGCGGAAATGGCGGAAAAATACCGTCCTTCCCACGCTGATGCCACTTATGATGCTAAATACGGGATTCGGAATTGGCAAGGTGGGGGGAGAGCAAGTGCAAGAGAAACTATAGGTAGAGTAGCAGCCGGAGCGATCGCTAAAAAAATTCTGCGTCAAGTAGCTAATACAGAAATCGTTGGTTATGTTAAACGGATCAAAGATTTAGAAGCAGTAGTCGATCCTAACACTGTAACTCTCGAACAAGTTGAAAGCAATATCGTGCGCTGTCCTCATCCTGAGTCAGCCGAGCAAATGATTGAATTAATCGACCAAATTAGAAAACAAAAAGACTCCCTTGGTGGTGTAGTTGAATGCGTCGCTCGTAATGTTCCCAAAGGATTAGGACAACCCGTATTTGATAAACTCGAAGCTGACTTAGCCAAAGCAGTTATGTCTCTTCCAGCTTCTAAAGGATTTGAAATCGGTTCCGGTTTTGCCGGAACTTTACTTACAGGTTTCGAGCATAACGACGAATTTTATACCGACGAAACAGGTCAAATTCGGACTGCTACCAATCGTTCTGGCGGTATCCAAGGCGGCATTGCTAACGGAGAAAATATTATTTTGCGAGTAGCCTTTAAACCTACTGCTACCATAGGTCAAGAACAGCGTACAGTGACCAGCACAGGCGCAGAAACAACTTTAGCAGCTAAAGGTCGCCATGACCCTTGTGTTTTGCCTCGCGCTGTCCCAATGGTGGAAGCAATGGTAGCTTTAGTCTTGTGCGATCACTTACTACGTCACCATGCTCAATGTAATGTTTTTCAGCCTTAATTGCTAACCAAATGGAAACTAACCTGAATTCTGAATTTGTTGTCCAATTTTGGGGAGTCCGAGGTAGTATTCCGACTCCAGGTTCAGAGACGGTACGCTATGGAGGAAATACTTCCTGCGTAGAAATGCGAATTGGAGGTAAACGTCTGATTTTTGATGGTGGAACTGGTTTGCGGGTTTTAGGTAAAAGTTTACGTCGGCAAAAGCCGGAAGAAACTTATCTATTCTTCACCCACTACCACTGGGATCATATTCAAGGAGTACCTTTTTTCCTCCCCGTTTTTAGTCGAGAACATATTTTTCATATTCACGGACAGGTTCCTCCCGATGGCGAACCGATGAAGATGAAAAAGCACTTTCGCGAACGAGTGCTGCACGTAAATTCTCCAGTCCCAACTAAAGAAATTCAAGCACAGATTAATTATTACGATCTTGTCTGTGAAGAAATGTTTAAAATCGGTGCTATTGAAATCGAAACTCGTCCGCTTAATCATCCTAATGGGGCAATGGGCTATCGCATCAGTTGGCAGGGACATTCAGTAGTTTATTGTACTGACACTGAACATTTTCCCGATCGCCTGGATGAAAATGTAGTTTATCTGGCTCAGAATGCAGATTTACTCATTTACGATGCCATGTACACTGATGAAGAATATCATAACCCCAAATCTCCGAAAGTTGGCTGGGGACACTCAACTTGGCAAGAAGGAGTCAAAGCGGCGATCGCTGCTAATGTGAAAAAACTGGTAATCTTTCATCATGAACCGAACCACTCTGACGAACTACTCGACCGTATTGGTCTTCAAGTTAAAGAAACTTTTCCCAATTCGGTTCTGGCTCACGAAGGAATGATTCTCAGTGTAATCTGAATTACCACTCTTGGTAAGGTGCATCTTCGACTTACTCCGGCTTTCAAGAAAATTCAGTTCTCAGAAAAAAAACCTAAAGTGTCCGAATTCTGATAACATCTTATAGAAAGTTTAAATTTCATTACTAAATTCTTAGATGGATGTATTGATCGTTGGTGCCACGGGCACCTTGGGAAGACAAGTTGCTCGTCGCGCTCTCGAAGAAAACCATCGGGTTCGCTGTTTGGTACGAAACAAAAGTAAAGCAACTTTTTTGCAAGAATGGGGCGCAGAATTAGTTAAGGGAGATTTATGTAAGCCCGAAACTCTTCCTCCTGCTCTCGAAGGTATTGAAGCTATTATTGATGCAGCAACCGCTAGACCTACGGATTCTCTTAGCATAAAACAGGTGGATTGGCAAGGAAAAGTAGCATTAATTCAAGCTGCTCAAGCTGCTGAGATTCAAAGATATATCTTTTTTTCCATTCTTGATGCGGAGAAACATCCTCAAGTACCCTTGATGGAAATCAAACGGTGTACGGAAGTTTTTCTGGCAGAATCTGGATTAAACTACACTGTACTTCGACCGGCGGGTTTTATGCAGGGTTTAATCGGTCAGTATGCAATTCCGATTTTAGATAATCAAGCAGTATGGGTGACGGGAGAAAACAGTCCTGTTGCTTATATGGATACTATTGATATTGCCAAATTTGCTGTTCGCGCCTTAGAAGTTCCCGAAACAGAAAATAAAATTTTTCCCGTAGTCGGATCTCGTGCTTGGGATGCCTACGAAATTATTAATCGCTGTGAAGCTTTATCAGGGCAAAGTGCAAAAATTGCCCGATTACCAATGGGTTTGTTACGATTTATGCGTCGCCTAACTCGATTTTTTGCCTGGGGGAAGAATGCTTCTGAGCGTTTGGCGTTTGCTGAGGTATTGGCAAGTGGTAAACCTCTGGATGCGCCGATGGATGAGGTATATCAAGTCTTTGGACTTGACCCAGAGCAAATGACAACTCTAGAAACTTATTTACAAGATTACTTTACACGAATTGTTAAAAAACTGAAGGAAATTGATTACGAAAAAAATAAACAAAAAAGCAAGAAAAAAACTCCTTTTAAATCTAAGTCTTGATCGAACAAGCAGAGCTTCATTCTACCCAAACCACAAGCAGGATCGATAACTGTGCCAAAAGCAGGCATTATTTACAACGATACGAAACCCGTAGCTTGCCAGGTCGCTGACCAATTGAGAGACAAGCTTGCTGACTGTGGCTGGGAAGTTTGTAGTTGTACTGGCTGGGGCGGAATCTTAGGCTATTCTTTCCCGGAACGTCCGGTTTGTCATGCCCGGATTGAACAGCTAACACCTCCTGGTTTTGAAGATGTGAGCTTCGGGATTGTTTTAGGCGGAGACGGTACTGTGCTAGCCGCATTCCGACAAGTTGCTCCTTTGGGTATTCCCCTCTTAGCGATTAATACGGGTCACATGGGATTTTTAACAGAAACTTATGTGAACAATTTGTCACAAGCACTTGAGCAGTTGATTGCTGGGGACTATCAAATTGAAGAACGCTCGATGTTAACGGTACAAGTGCTGCGCGGAGAAACTTTACTTTGGGAGGCGCTGTGTCTCAATGAAATGGTTTTGCATCGAGAACCATTGACTTCGATGTGCCATTTTGAAATTGAGGTAGGAAGTCATGCCGCAGTAGATATTGCGGCTGATGGGGTGATTATTTCGACTCCTACGGGTTCAACGGCTTATTCTTTAAGTGCTGGTGGTCCAGTGGTTACACCGGATGTTCCAGTGTTGCAACTGGCTCCGATTTGTCCTCATTCTTTAGCGTCACGAGCTTTAGTTTTTTCTGATAGTGAGACGGTGAGGATTTTTCCCGCTACTCCTAACCAAATGGTAATGGTGGTTGATGGTAACGGCGGTTGCTATGTTTTGCCAGACGATCGCGTCCAAATTGAGCGATCGCCTTATGCGGCGCGTTTTATCCGCCTACAATCACCGGAGTTTTTCCGGATTTTACGCGAAAAGCTCGGTTGGGGTTTACCTCACATTGCTAAACCTACCTCGGTGGAATTACCTTAGCTTAGTTACCACATTAGTCCTTGACTTTTTCTAGGTTTTGCGAGCGCGAAATATTGGCGATTAAGTGGTAAGTAATTGTTTCGGAGATCCCGCAAGGTTGGTGTAGCGCGATCGCACCAGCGCCAGGAAAAGACAATAATTCCAAACTAGCTCCTTGAATAAAGCGAGCATCAGTTTCTCTTCGGCTATGCTAAAACAGGATAAACCAAGTAAATATACTCAACCTTAGCTATGATCGCGACGATAACCTCAGAGTTAGACTCCTGTGTATTATTAGTAGAAACTGATGAAACCTTTGCTCAACGAGCTAGTTTGGAATTAAGAGAAGCAGGTTATACCACCGTAGTAGCATCCGATGCTCACACGGGGATACACCAATTTGAAGAACTACAACCAGCGATGATTGTAGTCGATCGTTCCTTAGCCGGAGAATCAGGACTAAGATTTTGTCGTCAGATTAGAAACACAGGTAGTAGAATACCTTTACTAATGTTAATGGCGCGAGATACAGTCGAAGACCGGGTTGCTTGTTTGCAGTCTGGTGCAGACGATTATTTACTCAAGCCTTATCGTACAGAATCTTTTTTAGAATTAGTACGTCTCTACCTCCAACCAGCAGAAACTTCAACCGAACAATTGCGTTTTGGCGAATTAGTGTTAGACTTAATAACTCGTCGAGTTATTCGCAAAGGAAGGGCGATTGACTTAACGATGAAGGAGTTTGAGTTGCTTAAGTATCTGATGTCCCATCCCAGAGAAGTTTTGAGTCGAGAACAAATTCTGGAAAATGTTTGGGGCTATGATTTTATGGGTGAATCGAATGTAATTGAAGTTTATATTCGTTATTTACGTTTAAAAATCGAAGATGAAGGTCAAAAGCGCTTAATTCAAACTGTACGAGGTGTTGGTTACGTTTTGCGAGAATCGTAACGATTGATAAATTTATCTATGGTAGTTGGTTGTTAATTTAGGTCAACGACTAACTACTAAATTATCAAAATTAACAAAATTAACAAAATTAATTAGTAGCTTAATGAAAGGTCGAATTAGTTTATTATTCATTCTGGGTGTTTTGCTGTTAGGCTGTGCGACACCGATTAGTGAAAAAAACGATGCGGAAACACCAAACGCGATCGCGGAAACAGAAAAAAGTAGCTTTCAAGGTCAAATGTTACCAGTTGAAGCCCAAGCAATTATGGGAGAGGAAACAATTGATTTAGAGGTGACGAAAACACCTCAACAACAAGCATTGGGTTTGATGTTTCGCGAGAGTTTACCTGATAATCGGGGAATGTTATTTAGGTTTGATTCACCACGGCTGACTCAGTTTTGGATGAAGAATGTGAAAATGTCTCTGGACATGATTTTTCTGCGTGATGGAGAGATTCAGGCGATCGCGGCTGATGTTCCTCCTTGTACTAGCGATCCTTGTCCAACCTACGGTACTAATGAGTTAATCGATACAGTTATCGAACTTCGAGGTGGAAGAGCCGCCGAACTCGGTTTAAGAGCAGGATCTCGCGTTACAATTGAGTTTCTGACTCCTACGACGAACAACCCTAATTAACCGTTTCTATTTTTGAAACCAAGCTTTTCTCTGTCGCTACTGGGTTTTAAGATTAGCAAAGTCGGCTTGTTGAGGAGGTCAAACCAAATTAGTCATAATTTATCTTTTTTGTTAAGTTCACAAAATCAAAACAATTTTGGGTACTTTTTATGGCACAATTTTAGTTGATCGTTCTCTAGATAGAGTTGTAACCTAACTTAATTAAGATAAGCTCAGTTATCAAAATCCATTTCAGTTTCAGTGAAATTACCGATCAAATAGTTATTTGTAAACTTACTGGAAGTGAAGAAAAAGAAGAGAATTGTGGTGTGAGAAATAAGGGATTAGTGATATCTCCCTGGCGATAGATGGTTTACTCTTCAAAGACTGTGTAAAAAAAATTAAGAAAGATTAGTTAATTAAAGATCTAAGCTAATCTTGGCTTATCAATTCAGAGTCCAAACTTTGAGGTGAAAGCTTTCTGTGAGTTTCCCAGATTAAGGTCAAAGATTCTTAGTAATCAAAATCTCTAGACAGTTGTGATTTAGGACACTGGCAGAAAACTGACAAACTCGCAAAATAGAGGAAAGCCAAATTAAAAGGCAGACAGTATAACAACTGACTACTAAAAACAACAATTTAATGATTTTTTAAGTCAAAATCAAATTTAACTAAAAGGATGTGAAGAAAATTATGGCACCTGTTACTTATTCGAGATTAATTCGGTTTTTACAAGAAGAATTATCAATTTCTACAGATTCGATTGCGATCGCGCAACGTCATTTGGAACAAGATCCAGGTCCTTTACCAATGATTCTGTGGCAGTATGGTTTAGTTACGCTCGAACAGCTAGATCGAATTTTTGATTGGTTAGAAACAGCTTAAGGAGCCAAAAATCCAGGTCAAAGTACAAAGAACAATGCTTTAGCAATTGGACTTTGCCGTTAACTACCCTAATAAGGATTTTTTCTAGTTATGGTGTTCCCAGCAAAAATTAATCAAAAGGCTGATCGAAAGAGCGGGTTGTTATTAACCCGCTCTTTTAAATTTTAGCTTCTGCGCGAGAAGCTACACCGTATTCTCTGAATCGGTTTAGGAGGATGTGACTCTAAGCTGAAGCGAAAACTTTCGCTGCCGCCTCAACCCCAGCGCCAGAATCAAGATTATCGGCTCCTAATTCTTTGAGAGTAGCTGACAAAGCAGATAAGACTGTCAGTACCTCGCGATCGCTAACAAAGCCTAAGTGACCGATCCGGAAAATTTTCCCTTTTAAATGGTCTTGTCCCCCTGCGGTTTCAATATCAAACTGTTTTTTCAGCACTGAGCGAATTTGGTTGGCTTCGGCTGAAGTAGGAACAACCGCCGTTACCGCCGTACTCGCTGCTTCATCGGGAGCAAACAAACCTAAACCCAATGCTTTCACACCTGCACGAGTTGCCTGAGTCATTCGTTGGTGACGTGCAAAAATATTTTCTAAGCCTTCAGCTTGCATCATTTTCAAAGCCGCGTGCAAACCAAACATGAGATTTACAGGTGGTGTGAAAGGAGTGCTATTTTTCGCATTCGCTTTTTTGTATTTACCCAAATCCAAATAAAATTTCGGTAATGTGGCAGTTTCATAAGCAGCCCAAGCCTTTTGACTGACGGCGACAAAACCTAAACCTGGAGGAATCATATAACCTTTTTGCGACCCAGAAGCAACTACATCTAATCCCCACTCATCGATTGGTAAATCAAAAGCGCCCAAACTGGTAACAGCATCAACAATGATTAAAGCCTCACCGTGCTTTTTGACATAGCTGTTAATCGTTTGTAAATCATTCAGGACACCTGTAGAAGTTTCTGAATGAGTCAGAATTACTGCCTTAATTTCTTTGTTCGTATCTGCCTCTAACTTAGCCTTAAACTCCTCAGTATCGAGAGCCTTACCCCACTCAGCCGTAATTTTTTCGACTTGTAAACCGAAAGCCTCGCTAACTTGCGCCCAGCGATCGCCAAATTTCCCATTACAACCGACCAAAACGCGATCGCCTGGACTCAAGAAATTAATAATTCCTGCCTCCATTGCGCCTGTACCACTGACAGTTAAAGTCAGGACATCACTTTGGGTTTGATGTAGCCACTGCAATAACTGATTACACTCACCAATTAAGTTACTAAATTCCGGACTGCGATGCCCAATTGGATGTTTTGCCATTGCCAGCAAAACCCTTTCTGGTACTGGTGTCGGTCCAGGAATCATTAACATTTGTTTATCGTCCATTGTTTCGTCCTCCAAAAAAATTAGTTATCTGTGTTTAGTTACCCATTAGCAAGGTAAAGACGCGAAATCTCGCGTCTATAAATTACCTATGAGAGAAGTTTAGCTTGATAAAGCGAGAAGCCCTACGCTATAAATTTATTTTAGCGTTAGGATGAATCGCGCTAAATGTGCTAGATTAAATTCATGCTAACTCTAAATTACACTTTCAGAATTTATCCAACAAAAGACCAAGAGGTGCAAATGCACTCCTGGCTAGAAACTTGTAGGCGACTTTATAACCATTGCTTGCGAGACTTAAAGGTGTGGATAAATAGTAGAAAGTGTAGTATTG
Source organism: Oscillatoria sp. PMC 1068.18 (assembly GCA_035968095.1). Classification (GTDB taxonomy): domain Bacteria; phylum Cyanobacteriota; class Cyanobacteriia; order Cyanobacteriales; family SIO1D9; genus IIICB1. The sequence goes on along the minus strand of JAWQFW010000040.1, from coordinate 18,808 downwards.
ATAGCTGCTCATTAAAACAGGAATATCTTGTCCCTGTCGATATACCCTTTCCTAGTTATCTAGAGCAAAAACGCCAATTAACTCAGTGGAAAAAGGAAGATCATTATCTCAAGGAGGTGTATTCTCAAACAACTCAAGATGTAGTAAAAAGAATGCACAACACTTGGGAAATCTTTCAAAAGCGTGGATACGGTTTTCCGAGATTTAAGAAATTTGGTCAATACCGTTCTTTCTACTTTCCTCAGTTTCGGGATAATCCGATTAACAATGGATTGATAAAACTACCCAAAATTGGTGAAGTCAAAATTAAACAACATAGAGCTATTCCTGATGGATTTAATGTTAAAGGAGTTCGAGTAATATCTAGAGCCAAGGGAACAAAATGGTATGTTGTTGTTACCATTCAAGCTGATGTTGACGTTCCCGATCCTTTTCCGCATGGAAGAAGTATCGGTATTGACATAGGGCTATGTAATTTTCTAACTACTTCAGATGGCATTGAGGTAAGACCTGCTCGTTTCTTTCGAGATTTACAAAGTCAGTTGAAATCACTACAACGTCAAACCTCTAGGAAAAAGAAGGGGTCAAAGAACTACCATAAAGCCCAAGTAAAAGTAGCTAGATTACATCACAAAATAGCCAATTCTCGTAAGAACTTCCATTTCCAAACTGCTAACCAATTGTGCCAACAAGCGCAGATGATATTTGTTGAAGATATAGACTTCCGCAAAACCTCCAAGGCGATGCTAGGAAAGCAGATGCTTGATGGAGGATTCGGTCAGTTTCGAGATATTCTCAAGTGGGTAGGATGGAAGAATGATGTTTATGTCGCAGAAGTAGATCACAGATACACTTCACAAATCTGCCCTGAGTGTCTAACTCATACAGGTAAAAAAGAGTTATCAGTAAGAATTCATTCGTGTCCTGAATGTGGATTTGAAACAACAAGAGATAAAGCTTCTGCTATGGTTATCAATCAACGAGGATTGGAAAGTATTGAAGTACCCTTGGGCGGAGGGGAAAGGAAACTGTCTGCTGAATGCGTACTGTCGGGGGTCTTTGACCTAGATAAGTGCAACGCAGAAAGTCTTAATTGTAAAGTTAAGAAGCCCACACCGTAATCTAAGTGATTCGGTGTGTGGAGTACGTCACATCCGAGTTATCCATTTAAGCTGCTATTCTTAAAGAAAATTTCCTCCCTCACTCACTTCATCTCTACCAGCAACTTCTGTGTGTTTAGAAATAAGCTCTGCTTCCTGACTCGCTTTAATAACCATACTATTGAGCGACCAATGATACTCATAAGGTAAATTGGCGCGATCGCAGGTAGCTTCCAATTGCTTTTGCTGGGCTAAAGCTTTACGCAGAGTAAAAATCAACTGCTGGACTTGTTCGCGCACTGCTGGTGTTTGATTCGCCGCAAACAAACTTTGACGCTCCAAGAGTTGCAGTAGTAGTTCATAGTGAATATGAGAAGGAAGAGGAATTTGCTCCATGAAAGCTGATTACCATTTAGTGAACAAATTTTTGACGCTCCCGTCGCTAAAAGCGAGGGATTCTCAGTTCAACGAGCGAATTTACCAAGACTAAGTTTCTTATTCCTGGCAGAGATTCTCCTCTCCTTGAGCGTTAATTTCTGTCCGCCCGACAGTATTTGTAGTGCTTTGGCTAAAATATTTCTAGCTGCATTCTCGTCTCTATCGAGAACTATTCCACAGCTACAAACATGAGTTCTAACCGATAGCGACTTTTTGACTCTTCGACCACAATTTGAACAATCTTGGGAAGTATAGTTAGGAGCAACAGCCACCACTTGCTTCCCAAAGAGTTGAGCAAAATACTCAATCCATTCTCGAAACTGAGTCCAACCTGCATCCGATACAGACTTTGCCAAGCGGTGATTTTTGACCAGATTTTTAACACTTAAATTCTCATAAGCTATCAAATCATTAGATTGACATACGCACCGCGCTAATTTTATGGCGTGGTCTTTACGTTGCCTGGAAATCTTTAAGTGTTTCTTCCCAAGTTTAAGTCGATTCTTGTGGTATCTCTTCGACTGCGGCTGACCTCTTTTATGTTTCCTAGACAAATTTTTCTGGAGACGCTTTAAGGCTTTCTCGCTTTTTCTTAGATATCTAGGATTTTCTATTTGATTTCCATTGGAATCGGTATAGAAGTGATTAAGCCCCGCATCTAATCCAATTTGCTTGCCTGTAAATTCAACAGATTCTTGACGTTCAATATTAATACAGAATTGAGCATAATACCCATCTGCCCTACGCACTAAGCGCACTCGCTTAATTTGTTTGTTCTGGTAGTAGCTTAAATCTCTTGAACCTACAAGCCTGAGTTTTCCTATCCCAGTTTTATCGGTAATAGTAATCGATTTCCTGTCTTCATAAACGCGCCATCCGCTAGTTTTATACTCAACTGAACGGCTGAATTTCTTAAACTTTGGAAATCCTTTTTTACCGGGAACTTTCTTCTTACAGTTCTCAAAGAATCTACTAATGCTAGCCCAAGCTCTCTCAGCCATAGACTGTCGAGCCATTGAGTTTAACTTAGCAACAAAGGGATATGTTGGGTTGTCAGCTAAAACTCGGCAATACTTGTTTAGAGAAAATCGATTTACTTTCTCTTCTTTTGGAGCATCCATCCAGTATCTTAAGCATTTGTTGCGGATGAATTGTCCTATTCGTATTGCTTCGTCTATTGCGGAAAACTGATGTTTGGAACCTTTGAGCTTAAACTCGTACACTAGCATTTATCGACCTTTTAAATAGTGCTAGACTAATTATAGTTATTTAGCCGTACAGATGTCAACTACAAAAACAACTAACTATAATAGTAGTCGTAGAGCCGTATATAATCTCACTGTACACCTAGTTTTTGTGACAAAATACCGACGCAAGGTACTTAGTGAAGCTATGAGGCACAGATTGAACGAGGTGTTTAGCTCTGTCGCTAAAAAATGGGACTCTAATCTTATTGAATTTAATGGGGAGTCTGACCATGTTCACTTGCTGCTTAGTTATCCTCCTCACAAATTATTGAGCAATCTTGTCGCTAATCTTAAAGCCACAGCATCTAAGACACTGTGGCGTGAATTTGAACCGGAACTATCTGAAATTTATGGGAAACGTATCCTCTGGACAGGTTCTTATTTTGTCGCCAGTTGTGGTGGTGTTACTATTGAACAACTTAAAATATACGTTCAAAACCAAGATTGTCCGGATTCATCCCGTCACTATGAGTGAAGGTCTTCTCCGGACGTTAAGATAATCGCAACTTGTTAGACATCAGCAAATAAATTAGCGATCGCTGCTTGAGGATCGGGTTGTTTGACAATTGATTCCCCGATTAAAACTGCATCAGCACCAGCTTGACTCACAAAATTTAAGTCAGTTGCTTGATGTAATCCTGATTCGCTAACCAAGGTTATACCCCGTTTTTCCAGGATTTCGCCTCGTAACTCCAACAGTTGAGAAGTTGTCTGTAAATCAACGGAAAAATCTTCCAGATTACGATTATTAATACCTACTAGGTTAACGCCTTCTACAGCCAAAACCCGGTCAAGTTCTTCGAGATTGTGTACTTCTACTAAAGCAGTCATGCCTAAAGTTCGAGCAATTTTGAGAAAGTAACTCAAATCAATATCGCTCAAAATTGCGGCAATCAGCAATACTGCATCCGCCCCATGAGCGCGAGCCAAATAAATCTGGTAAGGATAAATAATAAACTCCTTACACAAAATCGGCAAGTCTACTGCTGACCGAACTAAAGTAATATTTTCGTAGCTACCTTGAAAAAATTCGCGATCGCTCAAAACTGAGATACAGCTAGCACCTGCTTGTTGATAAGCTTTAGCTATCTCCACTGGATCGAAATCTTCGCGAATTACCCCACGTGAAGGAGAGGCTTTTTTCACTTCGGCAATTAAAGCTGGTTTGGTTTTACCTTGACGTAACGCGGCTAAAAAATCTCGCACTGGTGGTGCAGTTTCTACCTGCTTGCGTAATTCTAATAATGGCAGGCGATCGCGCATTTTGTCTATTTCTGTTTCTTTTTGCCAAACTATTTTTTCTAAGATATTGCGCGGTTCTGCATCTGGTAATACTACTTGATAACGTAAGTATTTAATATCTACAGGAGGATTTGGTGATCGTCTTCTAATTTGCATTCTTCAGGGATTGGGGTTTTCAGTGAACAGTGAGCAGTTACCAGTTACCAGTTACCAGTGGGTAGTGGGTGCTTGGTAGTCGAGGTTGGAAGTGGGAGGGATTGGGGTTTTCAGTCAACAGTGA